>CAMZDW010000019.1 GCA_947305555.1 uncultured Elusimicrobium sp. | reverse complement strand
CTTTGTCGCCGGCTTTCGCGTCCAGTTTTTCAACCTGCAGATCTTGACCGGGTTTTACCCAGTACTGTTTTCCACCAGTTTCAATAATTGCGTACATAATTTTTCCAGCGCGATTTTCCAGTTGGGGAAAATCCGCTACTCTAATTATACCATAAATATAGCACAATCATCTTATCGAGTTTTAGAAAACATTTCTTTTAACCAACGGTTGACGGGCGATAACTGACATAGTTTGTGAAGCAGGTGCGGAAAGAAAACAAGCAATAGTGCGAAAGTTTTTCCCGCTATCCCAATAATGGGAGCCGTGGGAAGTTGCAACAGATGTGTTTTGAAAATTTTTCGTGCTTTTCGGATTTGATGCAGTGGAGCAGGTTTTTCTAGCAAGGCTACTAATGCAAAAGCCCCGGCAAAAGAGAACAAAGATCCTTGCAGTTCCTTTCGCAGGGGAGTATAGTTGTTTTTTTTAAATTCGTTGTATCGGTGCAATCCAAGCCGCATAGCCAGATACCATTGTTGGCTAGAGCCGGTATGTAAACACGAAGACGGGCGTTGATAATAAAAATACAGCGGAAGTTTGACATGTGCCAAACGGCCTGCTTTTTTAGACAGCTGCGATACGAAACACCAATCCTCTGCAATACTATAACGGGGGTCAAAGCGGTTGTTTGCTACCCAACTTCGGCGGTACAGTTTATTACAAGCAAAAAAATCTTGTTGTTTAAGAAAATAAAATAAAAACTGCTCGGGGAGCAAATTAACCGGAAGGTTCAAAGGAATAAAGCGTTTTTCTATGATATGAGAATCAAAAGCATAGTAAAAAGAACCCGTTACCAAATCGGCGTTTGTTTTTTGTTGTTCTTGATAAAGCAGTTTTATACAATCTTCTCTAATCCAATCATCTGCGTCTACAAAAATAAAAAACTCCCCTTGCATTAAGTCCATGCCGCTATTGCGGGCGGCGGATACTCCTTCATTTTGTTTATGCACAAGCACAATCCGTTTATTTTGGGTGGCGTACTTCTGGCAAATGGAAAGGGAAGCGTCTGTGGAGCCGTCGTCCACCAAAATAATTTCTAAATTTTTGTAACTCTGCCCGATAATACTATCTAAGCAACGCGGTAAATACTCCTCCACGTTATATATGGGAACAATGACGGAAATTAACGGTTTATGCATAAATGAGTATATATTTTTTCTAATTGTAAGGCGGTGTCATGAACATCAAATCCAGCTGATTTTACCCTGACAGAACCATCGGTTCTGTGAAAGGATTGAAAATCCATTAAAATCTTGGCTGCCCATTCTTTAGCAGTTAAATCCAATGAGAGAAACGTACAGAGACCTGTATCTGCTTCTCGTGTTACAGCATCACTCACAAAACAAGGAAGACCGCTTGCCTGTGCTTCCAGTAGAACCTGGGGTAAGCCCTCAAAGAAAGAGGGTAATACAAATAGATCCATTGCTTGGTAGAAAGGGGCGGGATTAAGTTGTTTGCCTACACAAAGGACTGCTTGAGATAAATCAAGTTCTTTTATTCGTTTTCGTAATGAAAACTCTTGCGAACCTGTTCCTACTAACAGCAAGCGGGCAAGAGGGTTTTGTTGATAGAGGTGATAGAAAACGTCCAGCAAGAAAAGAAGATTTTTTTCTTTGCTTAAGCGTGCTACACAACCTACAACAAAATGGTTTGGACAGAGAAAAAGTTGGGTTCTGATTTTATTTCGTAAATTTTCATTATAAGCAAATGTCGCAGTATCAATTCCGCAGTGGATAATAGTAAAAGGAAGATCCCCATAAACGGTTAATCCGGCTTTCTTTGAAACTGCCAGTCGTTGATCAGTCATTTTGGAAATCAAAAACTGTCTTATTTTGCACAACCAAAGACAAATTCCGGAAGAAGTGGTATTTTTACTGGCCGAATGAACGAGCATGGAAATTTTTTTGATACCGGCCATTTTTGCAATCAAACAGTGTGAGTAAAGAGAAAAAGAAGCATATTCGTGGCATTGAAATATATCATAAGGATAGTTTTTTAGTTTCCGATATAGTTTCCATAAAAAAACGAGGTGCAATGCCATAAGTTGGGGCGTTTTTGTTTTACCGATCAAGAAATGTCCTCCGTTGGAAGCAATTTCTTGCAAAAAATCAGTATCTAGGTCTATATTGGTGCAAATCCCGAAATCAAAAGAGATTTTAGTTTTATCTATATAGCGATACCAGTTTTTCAAAACAGTTTCCGTTCCGCCGGTTTTTGAAAGATAATAGGAGTGCTGAAACGTTTTAATTGGAAAGAACGGAACAAACGTTTGTGATAGCGTGATTTTTTCTAAACGACGAGCATACATATATTTTAAAAAAGAATTCAATCCAGGCAATCTGCATAAATAAGCCGTGAATGATGGAGCAAAGAGTAAAAAATGTATAAACAATATTTTGTTCTTGCTGTTAGTAGCCGCACTCCGTAAATACAGTTTATATTGTTGTACCATAAGTAACAAATTATTCCAATCAAGTACAAATTCTTTTTTAGTTGCATACAAGATAAATTTAATCAAAAACAATGTTAGATAATGAGAAAAGGATTGTGTCATTAAATGAGTGGCACGTGTATATTTTTGAGTATGGCAATACTGAAGCACTTGTTGGTACAGGTAAATAATTTTCTTTTGTTTTTCAATATAAATATTATTGGACAAAGAGCCCTTTCTGTAATAATGATAGTAAATAAAAGTTTTCGTATAAGCCAAGGAATGTATTTTTTTGTTTAAACGACAAGCAAATTCAAAATCTTCATGCACTTGAAATTGAGGGTCAAAACGTAAATTTTTTAGTAAGCTTGAGCGATATAATTTTGCACAGGCGATATCATTTTGAGTTGTAAAGCAAAAAAGATCCTCTTCTGTTTGTAATATTTTATATTCTTTTGTAACAGAAGAAGGAATAAAACAAGTATCTGTTACTAACAGCGCTTTCCCGACGGAAACATCTACTTGTGTCTTTTGAATTAGGTCAAAAAGGATTCGGCAATAATCGGGTGTTACCCAATCATCGCTGTCTATAAACGTGAAAAATTCCCCGTGCATATGGTCCATGCCAGAATTGCGGGCCGCTGGCAAGCCGCTATTGGTTTGATGAATAACAAAAATGCGTTTGTCTTTTTGAGCGTATTTGTCGCAAATTTTTGGGCAAGAATCCGTAGACCCGTCATCTACTAAAATAATTTCCAAATTTGTATAAGTTTGTTTTACCACGCTATCTAAGCAACGGGGCAAATATTTTTCCACATTGTAAACGGGAATAATGACGGAAATGAGCGGTTGATTGGACATAATTTCATTATAGAAAATTAACTGTTTAAGGCAAAGCATCGTTAAATTTAATAAAATATAAGTAGAATTTTTAATTAGTTTGCAGGAATTATGTCCCCCACCATGAAAGAAGATTATTACCAAATTTTAGGAATAGAACGTACCGCCACGGAAGTAGAAATTAAATCCGCCTTCCGCCGTCAGGCCATGAAGTATCATCCCGACCGTAACCCCGGTGATAAAGTCGCCGAAGAACAGTTTAAAAAAGTAAACGAGGCTTTTTCCGTTTTATCGGATCCACAAAAAAAGCAAATGTATGACCAATATGGTCATGAAGGTGTTAATGGCGCCGGAGGATTTGGCGGATTTAATGCCAGCGGTTTTGGGGATTTTAATGATATTTTTAGTTCCGTTTTTGGGGATGTTTTCGGCGGAGGTTTTGGCCGCCGGGGTGGTGCGCCGCGTGCTCAACGGGGAGAAGATTTAAAGGTGGATGTAACTCTCACCCTGGAGGAAGCATTCCAGGGCAAAGAAGTTGCGGTAGATTATACACGTTTGGACAATTGTTCTGCCTGTGATGGTTCCGGGGCAGCGCCGGGTAGTGCGCGCAAGACGTGCCGCTCTTGCAATGGCTCAGGGACGGTTACTTATTCACAAGGATTTTTTAGCATGCGTCAGGTTTGTCCGGACTGCGGAGGGAAAGGAACGGTAGTAGAGAAACCGTGTCCGGAATGTCGCGGTAGCGGGCACAAACGCGTTAAGGAAAATATTACTGTAAAAGTACCCTCCGGTGTACGTAGCGGCATAACATTACGTGTATCTAATGGTGGAAATATTGGTGATAACGGCGGCGGATTTGGGGATTTGTATGTAGAAGTACAAGTGAAGGAACATAAAATTTTCCGCCGAGCCGGCGATGATTTATTGTTGGATGCCACCATCACATTCCCTCAAGCAGTGCTGGGGGGGAGTATCAAAGTGCCCACCATTGAAGGTAAAGAAGTGGAAGTGACTATTCCCAAAGGTACGCAGTTTGGTTCCGTGCTTAAAATGCAAGGCAACGGAATGCCAAAATTGGGCAAGAAAGGTTTTGGCGATTTACTGGTTAACGTAAAAATTGACGTGCCCAAAAAACCGACTGCCAAACAGAAAGAATTATTGGAAGCTTTGGCTGCCGAAATGGGTGGAAAGAAAAAAAGTTTTCTGGAAGATTTGTTTGGGAAATAATAGTACTTCTATAAAAATCCCCGGAACTTATCCCGGGGATTTTTTATTCAATCATTCCACCGCCAAGAACAACATCTTCATCATACATCACGGCCGATTGCCCGGCAGTAATGGACAGTTGCGGGGCGTCAAAAACGGCTTCTATTTTCTTGTTATCTAACACACGTACATGTGCCTTGGCCGGCAAATGTAAATTGCGGATTTTAATTTCACAATCAAATTCTTTGGCGGGAGCTTCTCCGTAAACCCAACTTACATTTTGAGCCGTTAGCCGGTTTTTGTATAACGCTTCTTTAGGTCCGATGATGACTTGGTTTTTAGTCGCGTTGATATCTACCACATACATGGGCACCGGAAAACCGCTAATACCTAACCCCTTGCGTTTGCCGATGGTATATCCCCAAATGCCGTTGTGTCGTGCAACCACTTTTCCGTCGGTAGTAATAATATCTCCGGGTTTGTTGGGGAAGTTCAAAAGGTCATTGTAATCGCCGCAATAAAAATCTTGGCTGTCTTCTTTATCGGCTACGGCAAGGCCGGCTTTGCGTGCAATTTCTCGGATTTCAGGTTTTGTTTTTTCACCTAAAGGGAAAAGCACACTGGCCAGTTGTATTTGGCCTAAACGGTGTAAGAAGTAGCTTTGGTCCCGGGATAAGTCCACCGCTTTTTTTAGTTGGTATTTTTTTGATTTTTCGTCAAAAGTTACGCGTGCATAATGTCCGGTTGCGAATTTATCAAATTGAATTCCTTGCGCTTTGGCTGCACTAGGCAGTACGCCAAATTTGATAAAACTGTTACAGAGCACACAGGGATTTGGTGTGCGACCACACGCATATTCCAAACGGAAATTATCTAATACCACTCGTCGGTATTCCTGCCGGCAATCTACTTCTACATGTTTGATACCCAGCTTAGCGGCAATTTCCTTAATTTCAGCCAAATCTTCTTTTTCCGGAGATAAACAAGCATTTTTTTGGTAAGTTCCCTTGGGAACGGGAAGCGAAGGATCCCATACGAGCATGGTTGCTCCTATAACGCGGTATCCTTGTTCCTTCAGTAATACGGCGGCCGCGGCAGAATCCACTCCGCCAGATAGGCCGACAAGCACGGTCTCTTTTTCCATCTTAACCTCACAAACTAAAAATTGTACTTAAGGTTGAAAGCCAAAAGGACACTATATTGTATTATTTTGGGAGCGGTTAGAAAATAAAAATCCCCGGTTACGCCGGGGATCTAATTACGGCAATTTGTGATGAGGTGTGGTAATGGTTTTAGGAGGTACCAATTGCGTTTGAGAAGGGGCCTCAGATTTCTCTTCCTTGTATCCGGGCTGGTTGACTGATAAATGCGCATAAAGTTTACGCACCGAAGGATAAATACGCTTAAAGGCTTCTACGCAGCGTGGATCAAAAGACTTTCCGGATTCTTCCAAAATATATGCGTAAGCCTCGCTTGTGGGCCAAGCTTTTTTATAAACGCGGAACACACATAGAGCATCAAAGACATCCGCAATTGTTAAAATGCGCGCTTCCAAAGGGATTTCTTCTCCTTTGAGCCCTTTGGGATACCCTTTTCCATTCCATTTTTCATGGTGATACAAACTCATTTTGTGAGCGGTTTGTAATACCTTGGAATGTGCACCTTCCAAAATTCGGCCCCCATAGATGGTATGCGATTTCATAATTTCAAATTCTTCCGGTGTTAATTTTCCGGGTTTTAGCAAGATGTTATCTGCTAGAGCTACTTTCCCAATATCGTGCAGTGGACTGGCGTTTTTGATCAGCTCCGCTTCTTTTTTACTAAGGCCCATAGCTAATGCAAGCAAGTAGGAGATAATGCTGATATTTTTTAAGTGCGAACGAGTATCTTGTTGATCGCGATATTCAGCCGTCACAGCTAGACGGTAAATAGTTTCCAGCTGGGACACATGAATATCTTGGTATAATTTTGCGATTTCAATAGCACTGCCTGCTAAAGTAGCTAGCAGTAGCAAAATACCTTCATCGTGTTTATCAAAGGGGGAACCGTCCGCTTTATTGGCAACTTGGAACACTCCCAATACTTGCCCCGAGTTATTTTTTAAAGGAACTGCCAACATGGAACGGGTACGAAAATCCGTCACCATATCTACATCCATGGAGAAGCGAGGATCTTCGTATGCATTAGCTAGATTGATGGTCTTCCCAGTCCGAGCCACGACAGAAATAATGCCGCTTCCATGGAGAGGAACGCGTATTTCCGTATGTTCCAATCCCTTCCCGCGCGCAATCTTGGACCACAGCTCATGGGTATTATTATCAGTAAGGTAAACAGTACAACGACCTACATCCAACATGGTGCTAATTTGTTGGGCGATGATATCTAATAATTTATCCAACCGCAATTCACATGAAATTCGTGCTCCGAATTCTACGAGCATATTCAGCTTTTCTTCGGCAGAACGTTTACGGCCTGGGGAGGAAAATGCGTTCATAAAGTTTCATCCGCTATGTGCACCACATGGACAGCCCTAGCCGCTGGATAAAACTTACGCAATGTTTTATTCAGTTCTAGAGCATTCAACCCAGAAAATACCAATATCGTTTTTGCTCGATTCCGGGCTATTGTTTTTACCAGTTCAAACTGGATGGACTCGTTTTGATTTCCTTTGGTAAAGCTGTATCCAAAGGAAGGGGTATCAAAATCCGTATACACACACTGTACAAAATTTTGTTGCAAAAGTGTTTTAATTTGCTCAGAAACTGCCATCATGGGCTGGCTTTCTCTGGAGAAAAGAGCTCCATAATCTAACTGAACGGGTAGAAGGTTACTTTTGAGCGGGGTCAAGTGAGCTGGGAAAAATTCCGTAATAAAATGCACTTGTTGAGCAAATTGCTCGGCCTGAGCAGCGAGTCGGTTTTTGCCGGCGAACAATTGGGGAGCTTTTTTAAGAAAATGGTAAACATCCAAACTGTCCGTAACCAAGGGTACAGGCGAGGTACACACATGATTATATCGTTGGATGAGGCGGCGTAACACGCGGCGGCTTTGGCGTAAATCCCCATATACATATTCAAATAAACCGCAAGGCGTATTCGTCCATATAGAACATCGATTTTGTTTTTGCAGTAAACGTAAAGAAGAGACAGCAATATCCGGTTGCAAAAATTCCGCTTCTAGTGAAGGAATATAGATAACTTGGAAAGAATCATTATCCGGCAATTTTTTTTCCTGTTTTAGCATTTTATCAAGGGAGAAAATTTTAGCCGGTAATAGCTGGTCGATTTGTTTTAACCAGGAAAAACCGGGGAGAAAATACATAATTTTCCAAATTTGTGCCGGCCTAAAGAAAAGCGCTAACCGTACCAAAGATTTAAAAAGGACAGGGTGTTGTGGACGTAATTCAAATAGAAATTGCAGTAAGACGGGAAGCCTTTTTTTACCAACCGATCGTTGCATTTCGAGTACATGTTCCGCTGTGGGAATCTTACCGGCACAATGTTGGGTGCAGCGTCCGCATAAAGTACATGAGGCTAAACTTTGGCAAACAGAGGGCTCTGTGATTTTGAATTTCCCTTCCAGTATAAAACGAGCGATTTGGTTTCTCCCACGGGGAGAATGTGTTTCTAAACCGGTTAACCGGTACGAGGGACAAACTTGCATGCATCTGCCACAACGGTTGCAATGAGCGATTGAATCATAAATTTCCCGGTCCCCGAAAGAAGTTTGAACGAGGTGAAGGTGCCGTTTGGGGCGCATGGGTTCAAAGACCGGGTTTTCCAACAGTTCGTTCATCGTTCCTCCGTAACAAGTAAGTGGTGTTTATCCAATGCTTGTTGTAATGCTTGACCCCATGAGTTTAAAGTAAGTGGTTGAAAAGGTTGGGCATCCGGGATCGGTTGTGGTGTAGCAAAAATCTTAAAAGTTAATTTCGTAACCAGTCCAAATTTTCCTTGAGCTCCGGCAAATAAACGTATTAAATTATACCCAGCCGCATTTTTTGTAAATTTTCCGCCGTAACGTACATAAGAACCATCAGGAAGCAAGGCTTCTATCCCGAGCACTTGGGAATAAAAATGAGGGAATTGACCCGATGAAAAAGCTCCGCCTAATGTATCACGTGTGGTGGGAAGCGTATTGTACACTCCCCGCGCGGTAAGAGCAGATTGTAAAATATCCAAGGGTAATCCGGCTTCGGCGGTTACTGTATAATTTTTCAAATCAATATCTATAATCTTATCTAAAGTACATGTACTTAATGTGTAAGGCGCGGTTGTTTTTAATTGTAAATTTTTACCAATGACAGCATACGGAGTCTTTGCTTGGATAAAAAGCCGTAATTGTTCTGCCAGCTTCTCTATGGAAGGGGATAAAGATAAAGGCGCTCGCGTTTTTTCTCCGTAATTAACCGGAATAATTTTTAAAGGATTGGCGATTCCGGCCGGGTCGGTAGCTTGTTTTATCTTGGTGAAAAGATCTAAAGTGGGTTTGTCATATTGATAGGCCATGACGGCACGTTTTTCTACGCCGATACCGTGTTCGCCCGAAATAGTACCCCCGCAGTCCACGCAAACTTGCAAAATTTGTTTTAACGCTGTGTTTAAACGTTTTGTTTCGGGTTTGTTGCGTTCATCAAAAATAAGATGCGGGTGAAAATTTCCATCACCTGCGTGAAATAATAATCCGGCATACACTTTATTTTCATCTAAAATCTTACGTACTTTTTGGAGGGCGGTCGGAAGCTCACTTCGCGGGACAGTACCATCTCCCACCATCACGTTGGGAGCCAGACGGGCCATGGCCGCATAAGCGGCTTTTCGGCCCACCCATAATTTATGGCGTCGTTCTTCTGTTGTGGCTGTTACAAAAGAGAGGGAACCACGTCGTTGGCAAAGTTTTTCCAGCGTTTGGCTGTCTTGTTTAATTTGGGACAAGTCTCCATCTAACTCTAAAATTAAAAGAGATTCCGCTTCGGTTGGATACCCTGCTTGTACAAAACCTTCTATCGCTTGGGCGGTTAGTTTATCCATGGCTTCCACACAACGAGGAGTAATACCCAGGGATACTAAATCGGTTACGGTTTGAACGCAGTCCTGTAATGAAGGAAATGTGGCCAAAAACGTTTGGATGTGCTCGACTTGCGGTAGAATTTTAACTTGTAATTTCGTTATAATTCCTAAAGTTCCTTCGCTCCCACAGAGAAGCCCCAACAAATCAGGGCCGCCTTCTCTTCGGGAAAGAAAAATCGTTTTTCCGGAAGGGAGCACTACTTCAGCTGCCAGCAGATGATCTAGCGTCCCTCCGTATTTCATACATCTAGCTCCGCTGGCATTTTGAGCGGCATTTCCCCCGATTGTACAGATGCGTTCGCTGGCAGGGTCCGGTGCGTAAAAAAATCCAAGCGGCGCAAGAGCTTCTTGTAACTGAGCGGTAATAACACCGGGTTCTACCCAAGCAAAACCGTGTTGAGTATCAATTTGCAAAATGTGGTTGAGCCGGGTTAAATTTAAAATAACGCCCCCTTTTAATGCGGCGCAACTGCCGGCATGATTCGTGGCGGCCGCGCGCGGAACAAACGGGATTTTATGGGCGGCTAGCAAGGTAACTACGGAAGGAATAACACTGGCATTTGGAATTACCACAACTGCATCCGGCCGCGTACGAGAAAGAGAACAATCATAGGCATGTAGTAGCAAAGAAGCCTCATCCGTTAGAAGGTTTTCTTTGCCAACTAACGTTTCCAATTTATGAAGTACAGTTTGCGGTATGGGCATAAACTATATGCAGGGTACAAGTTTTGTATACTATATTATATTATTTGTATTAGGATTTTTTCATGCAGAGTCAAAAACGTGGGAAAAGGTTAGTTGTTGTGGGAGATATTCACGGGCAGTTGGATCCGTTCGTGCGTATCTTGCAACATGCCAAACTAATTAACGAACGCTGGGATTGGTGTGCCGGGAATGACTTGCTCCTTCAAATAGGAGATGTGTTCGACCGCGGTCCTAAGGCCAAACAAGCGGATTTATTATTAGATAAATTACAATGGCAGGCAGCTAATTCCACGGGAGAAGTGATTCGCTTGGTAGGGAACCATGAACTAGAGATTTTGCTGGCGAATTATGCTATTTCGGGGATGGAAGGCGTGGAAGCGGAAGAGGTACGTGAAAAACTGACAAAACAAGTATTGGACGGTGAACTTCGTGCCGCTTATGCTTACAAAGATTTTCTTTTCACGCACGCCGGAGTTACAAACCGGCTTTACAAAATTTTTGAGCAACAACTGGAAGATGCCAGCCCCCATAACTTGGCCGTATTAATGAATTTAATTTTTAAGGAATCGATCAAACACCAGTTTTTTAAACATCCCATTTTTAATATTAGTGTGAACCGAAGCGGAACAGATCGTTTCGGAGGTATTTTTTGGGAAGATATTACAGATTTAGTCAAAAGTTTTCCAGAAAGTCCGGTGTGGCAAGTGATTGGACATACGCAGGTGCAGCAGATTATCATAGACC
Source organism: uncultured Elusimicrobium sp. (assembly GCA_947305555.1). Classification (GTDB taxonomy): domain Bacteria; phylum Elusimicrobiota; class Elusimicrobia; order Elusimicrobiales; family Elusimicrobiaceae; genus Avelusimicrobium. The sequence goes on along the minus strand of CAMZDW010000019.1, from coordinate 15,240 downwards.
GGAAGTCTAAAATTATCCCGGTAGACGTTGGTTTACATCGTAAACTGCAATATTTGGTGATAGAACGCGGCGAAACAGAACCCAAGATTTGCACCGTAGAAGATTAAGAAAATCCTAGTTTTTTGCTAAACACATTCCGATAATTTTTTCAGCTTGTTTATCCATTTGCGCACGTTCTTGAGGGGTATGGTCATCCATGCCGGATAGATGCAATGCTCCATGTGTTACATACATCATCATTTCTTGCAAAATGGTGTGGTTAAAATTTTTGGCATTTTTACGTGCTACCGGATAGCACACAAAAATATCGCCAAAAGCCCACGGCTCCCCGGTATCAAAAGCAAGAGGATCGTGATTAAACGAAATTACATCCGTTACATAATGGTGGTTTAGAAACGTTTTGTTTACGCGTAAAATCTCTTTTTCGCTTACAAAAATTACATTTACTTCTATATTTTGTTTTGCAAACTGCTTAAGGCCTTTTTCTAACACTTTTTTAAATAGCCCTGTACGACGCAGATAGCGCGGCACATCGGTTTGATAGAAAATATGGGAAATCATTTTGTCTCCTTAGCGTGTTTTTTGTCCCATTTATCATAAGCGGCAATGAGACTTTTTACTAGCGGATGGCGTACAATATCTTCTCCGCCAAATTGGATAAAAGAGACTTCTTTTACCTTTGCTAATATTTCCAGCACTTGGACGAGGCCGCTGGTCTGATGAGAAGGTAAATCGATTTGCGATAAATCACCGTTTACAATCATTTTAGAACCAATACCCATGCGGGTTAAAAACATTTTCATTTGGGCTGGGAGTGTGTTCTGGGCTTCATCCAAAATGATAAATGCTTTTTCCAGGGTGCGCCCCCGCATGTAAGCAAGGGGAACAATTTCCAACGTGTGATTATATTTTAAAGCATTGAATTTTTCCGGCCCTAACATGTGATAAAAAGCATCGTAAATCGGCCGGAGGTATGGGTCCACTTTTTCTTCAATGTCACCGGGAAGAAAACCGAGTTTTTCGCCGGCTTCCACAATCGGCCGGGTCACCACAATGCGTTCTATCATTCCCAGTTCCAGTGCCCGCAGTGCACAGGCACAGGCTAAAAATGTTTTACCCGTTCCGGCAGGGCCGGTGGCAATCACAAGGTCATTTTGAAAAATAGATTCAATGTATTTTTTTTGATTTTCGCTGCGTGCTTCTACCGGTCGTGCGCGCTCCGGCCGGAAAATAATATTATCGGAAAAGGGCCGCTCATCCTTTACTAAATCTAACGGTTTGCGAACAGTGCCGTCAGCTAAATCTTTTTGAAGTTTAGCTAACGCTTTATCCACCCGGGAATTGGTCCCTTTTACGGAGAGAAGAGCCCCCGCGCCGTCTTCGTCATGCTTCACAAAAACGGTCACTTTGAAGTTCTTTTCCAGGGCGCGCAATTTACGGTCTTGACTGCCCAGTGCCAGCAAGATTTCATCTTGATTTTTAAGTTGCAGCGTTTTAATCATGAAAATTAATACTTACTTTTGCCGCGCGGAATCACCACAATCCCGGAGGGATCAATGTAATATTTTTGGGAATCGGCTTCTACGTTATGCCCAATTGTCTGTTTGGCGGCAATAGTATTAAAACGGTCCATGATGACTTTTTTGATTTTAGCCCCGGCTTTGATTTCGCAATTATCCATAATTACGCAACCTTCCAGCTCGGCGCCTTCTCCAATAATCACACTGTCACTGATGACACAATTTTTAATTTTTGCCTTCGGATGAATGACACAGCCGTCCCCAATAACGGAATTAATCACGGTCCCGCCCAAATATTTGGTGGCAGGCACGCGGTGTAAGGTGGTGCTAATGGGCCAGGCCGGATTATTTAGATCCAATTTCGGCTTGGGGCCCAAGAGATCCATATTGGTCTGCCAGAAGGATTCAATAGTCCCTACATCACGCCAATAGCCGGGTTCTTCGTATGATTTGGCGCCCGGTAAGGTTTGGCTTTGGAAGTTATAAGCAAACGTGCGGTAATCAGTTAGAATTTTAGGCAAGATATGTTTTCCGAAATCCAGTGCCGGAACATCGCAAAATCGTTTTTGGAGTACTTTTAATAACACATCCGTATTGAATAGATAGTTACCCATAGAAGCATAGGCCGCTTTCGGGTTCCCCGGGATACATTTTGGTTGTGCCGGTTTTTCATCAAATTGGGTAATCCGTCCATCTTTATCGGTCCCTAAGACTCCAAAAGCAGTAGCTTCTTTGATTGATACTGTATTGGCCGCAACGGTTACATCTGCTTTATTTTTCAAGTGGAAATCAATCATTTGGCGCACATCCATCCGGTAGATATGGTCTGCCCCAAAGATGGCCACCAAATCCGGTGCAAAATCTTTGACAAGGTTAATATTCTGGCGGACAGAATCAGCCGTACCGCGATACCATATTTCCCCCAAACGCATTTGGGGCGGTACGCAGGTTAAAAAATGATCGGGGATAATACCTTCCGAACGCCAAGTTGTGCGCAAATATTCAATTAAACTTTGTGACAGATATTGCACTAATACGTATGAGGAAAAAATACCGGAATTTACGAAGTTAGAGAGCACAAAATCCACAATGCGGTATTTCCCTCCGAACGGCACGGACGGTTTGGAACGGTCTTTTGTCAGCGGATAAAGACGTTCACCTTTTCCTCCGGCCATAATCATACCAAGTATTCTCATAATAAACCTCTTTATAACGTCAATTTTTATTCGGAGCCCAACGGCAATTGTTTATTTAACGCTTCAAAGGCTTCCCAAGACCACGGCATTTTTTCTTTCACGATTTTGGCAATTTCATCCGCATAGACACGGATTTCTTTTTGTGCATGTTGGTCCATGCGCAAACACAAGAAGTTAAATAAACTGCGCGCGTTAACGCTCCAGTAAAATTGAGTATATTGGCATACAGGTAATACACCCCGTGCCATTTCCCGTGCTACACCAGCTTCAATTAGTTTGTGATAAGCGGCGTAAGAGGCTTCCACACTATTTTCATAAATTTTGCGTAAGGTGGGGTTATCTAATTGGGAATCGGCTACAGAACCTTGTTTATTTTTAGTGTCTTGCCCGCGGAATGTGTCGGGGATGTAAAATTCATCTTTCACTTCCGTATACCGTGCACTGACTTCGTTGTAAGAACCCCAACGGTGACGCATCCACTGACGGGCTACAAAGATCGGACAGCAAATATGAAATTGGAAATAACAATGCTCAAAAGGAGTATGGTGGGCGTGTTGCATGAGGTATTTAATAAGCCTCTTATCTTGTTCTTCTCCTTTGGAAACAGCACCAAAAGATACACGGGCCGATTGTACGGCACGCTGATCGCCGCCCATAAAATCTACTAAGCGTACGAAGCCTTTATCCAGCACATTGACTTTTTCTGTTGTTTGTTGCACGGGGATTCTCCTTAAAATTAGTTAAAAATTTCTACGACGGAACTGGTTCCATCGGGTAAAACTTCGACTGCTAACAAAGAGTTTGCAGTACAAGCCGTATCGTAAATAACGCCGTCTAATTCGACGGAATCATTTACTTTCAAACGTCCTTTTTCATACGACAAGAAATGAATTTTTCCGTTTTGATATTGGCCAAACGTCTTGGAAAGTAATCCTAATTTGGCCACATTTTCCACACCGGCGATGGTTGGATTGCCGGTTGGACCAAATACTTGAAACGACGGATAAAACTTCAAAATGTACTGTTTATATTTTACACGATTTGGAGTGGAAGCAAACAATGCTTTGCTTTCCGCGTGTTTTTTCTTGGATAACAGGATATTTAATTTACCGTTAGAGGAGATGTAAAGTAGATTAGGTTCATTTTCTTTTTCCACGGCAAACCAGCTTACGCCGCTTAGCCAACTACGTTGCGTAGCTCGCACTTCGCCCGAAGGAACGAAATGGTTTTTTTCATAAAGAAGCAGCCGAGCATCTCCTGGTTGGTCTTCATAAATGAAAGGTTTCTGCGCCCAAGCGGTTTTATTCCCGGAGCAACCTATTTCTTCTACGTAGTAGGGAATGGTTGATATCTCCGTCCATGTACCGTCTTGATATTGCAAAATTTGGGTGAAAATACGTTCAGTGCGAGAATCATAATACGTTACGAAAATATCATCCGTAGCTTTTTGACTTACTGGAACGGCCGAAACTTTTAGCGGCGTTTTATTGGTTGCTAATTGGTAAGAAGCATTTTCTTGGAGTGTTTCACCGGAACGGGTCCATACGGTTAGTTGTCCTTTCTCCGAAAGTGTAATTAGATTGTGCGCGGCAGCTTCGGTTACGGCTCCTTCGCTGATACTTACGATTGTTTGCTCTACAGGAGAGTAAGTAGTTTTGGCGCGGGAGGAAACGGTTGTAGCTTCGGGGTTATTTTTGACAGGGGTAGATGCGGCCGTATTACTTAATACAACTTCTTGCCCCAAGGTTACGGGCGTATCTGCCGGGACTGTTCCTACCGCGTAGAGAGGTTGCACCTCCGTAATTTTTCCGTCAGGCGAATAGTGATAAATGAGCCCCAAATCTTTTCCTGTTTTAGGATTTATAAGGGGCTCGCTGGATAAAATTAATTTAAAAGTTTCGCCCACTTTAACAGTTCTTTCCAAGGAAGAAGTATCCAAATAAACGGTGTTACCGTCTACACGGACAACAGTCACTTGTGCGTCGCACAGGTTCGGAATAAAAAATGAAACGAGAAAAAGAAACCAACCGAAAGAATTTATTTTCATATAATAAATGTATAGCATTTTTTGGAAGAGAGGGACAATGAAAAATACATTTCAGGATTTAGTAGAAACTTTTGCTATCTTGCGCGGCCCGAACGGGTGCCCGTGGGATAAAAAGCAAACGCACGAAACTCTAATCAAAAATTTGCGTGAAGAAAGCGAGGAATTAATTTGCGCGATTGAGAATAAAGATACGGAAAATATGAAGGAAGAATTGGGGGATGTTCTTCTGCAAGTATTAATGCATGCGCAAATTGCCAAAGAAGAAGGCCTTTTTGATATAGAGGATGTCATCCAAGGTTTGTATGATAAATTGCACTACCGTCATCCACACGTGTTTGGTGACGTAAAAGCCGCCAATGCCGAGGAGGCATTAGCCGTTTGGAAAGAGATGAAAAAAAGATCTAGGGAAAAATAACCGTTCTTTTCCATAAATAGCGCCGGGGTTTTTGACCCCGGCGTTTCTATTTGGATTAGAGAGTTACATGGCTGATTTTACTTCGCTTCCCATGGGAGTAGGCATCCCCTGTGCATTGACGCATACGAGCGTTGTTTTTCCCTTAGTACACAAGCGACCATTTTGGTTAGTAATGGTATTTTCAAAGACAATTTTAATATCGCTTACTTCAGCTACTTTGGTATCTACGGTGATTTCATCTCCGTAACGTACCGGGAACTTGTATTCTACTTCTTGTCGGGCTACTACAAAATAAAGGCCTCGTTTCATTAAATCGGGCACAGAATAGCCCTTTTCGGCCATGTATAGGGTGCGCGCTTCTTCAAAATATTTTAGGTAATTGGCGTAGTAGACAACGTTTCCGCAATCGGTATCATGATAGAAAATAGTTTTTTTCATAAAGCCCCTATTCAACAAATTGTATAAGATTTCATATAATAGATTATACTTGATTTTTGCCATTTCCGAATCGGAGACCATGGATGAAGAGAAGACTTAGTACGGAAGAAATCATCGAACGATTGCGTAATCCAGTAAAACATAAGGAAGCGCAGACAACCGCTGCTGCTGTTGCGGCCTCTTCCCAAAAAGAAGAGAATAAACAGCTACGCTCTTCCAAGAAAGATTTCCCTATCTTGGTTATCGGGGGCGTTTGCGTTTTCCTGTTGCTAATTACGATGTTCTTTTTTCTAAAAGCTAAAAATAGAGCAGAGGATATGGTGGCTGCTCTGGATCCAGGACAAGTAGAAGGTTTGCACGTAGAAGGAAACGAATTTAACCCAAAGCAAAATATTACATACATTCAAGTACAGGAAGGACAAGATCGTAACGTAACGATAGAAAATTCCGGTTCCACTTTACCTATCATCAGCCGGTCCAATGTAAAAACTTTCACAAAAGATAATTATGAAATGATAGGGGATGCTCCGTGGGCGTTGACTACTAATTTTGCGGCCAATATAGAAGACCCGGGATTAGTGCGCATATTGTTGGATAATAATGATATGATTCAAGCTTTTGTCATGCGGCCGGATGTTGCTCCTCTATTGGAAGATCCGGCGATGCTGTTAGCGTTTGCCCAGGACGAAGCTAGTTTGGCCGATTTTTTTGAAAGTGATACCGTGCAAGCTGTTTTGGCTAATGAACAAATGTTACGTAATACAGTGGGGAGTCGTTTCGTTGGGTTTTTACTAATTAGTAAATCGGGTAAATATTTTCGGGAACATCTTCCGGAAGCTCTTGCTGTAATTAACGCAAGTCCTACGTTGAGGGGATTACGTCAAAATCCTGCCGTGCGTAAGGCGATTGAAGAAAATCCCAAATTAGGACCTCTGGCTTCCCAATTGCTGGCGGAAAGCGCTGCCCCTCAGGAAACGAGCAAAAAAACAACGACTGCTTCTACGAGCCAAAAGACAAAGACAACTAAGAAGAAGAAAAAATAGAGTTGTATCTTTGGGTAAAAATTGATATAATCTTAGTGTTGGATTTGAAAAGATTTTGCGGGCGTGGTTCAATGGTAGAACGCGACCTTGCCAAGGTTGAGACGAGAGTTCGATTCTCTTCGCCCGCTCCATTTAAAGGCCCCAGACGAATGTTCGGGGCTTTTTTATGGGAAAATAAACAGGACCTATAAAAATATAGGTCCAAAAAATAAAAAAAATAGGACCAAAGACCCTCGTTGTTCACGCATTAAAAAGCCATACTATAGGTAAGAGGATCACCTATGAAAAAGATTATTTCTATTTTACTGGTTGTTATGGTAGTGAATTTCGCGAGCATCGTGCAAGCGGAAGTAAGAAAGTCTACGCGCCGCTCTCAGTTAGTGCAACATTACTTGGATAAGAATCCGGCGCATGTGTCTGCTGAAGCGACTTTCTTGCAAGCAGTTTCCCGAGGGGACACGGCATTCATTAATCGCGTAACGGATAGCTCCTTGTTTTTTGTAGAGGATAAATTTGGAAATAATTGCTTCCATCTGGCGAAAGATGCTTCCACGTTGCAGGCATTAGCACGCAATATACGTCGTTTGGTTCCGGCAAAAGATCAAAAGTCTTCTATCGCTCGGTTGTTAAATGGTCGCAATCACGTACAAGAAACGCCTTTAATGGAGCATATAAATGCTGGGAAAGCAGGAAGTACCTTCTTCCTCTTATATAATGGAAGCGACTTGGCTTTAGCCATTGAAGAAGCTAATAAAATAGACAAAGGTGGTGCGTTAGCTACGGCGGCACAAATTAAGAAAGGGATTGCCGTTGGGTTAAGCAAGGATAGCGGCGGACGGACGATTGCCCAAGCGGCGTTAGACAATGCAGATAAACCGCGGATGGACTTAGTGATTGCCTTCTTAAAAAGACAAGCCCCATACCTTTTCTAAAAAGATTTTTTAGATGAAAATTCCTGGAGATCAAACGCTCCAGGAATTTTTTGTGTAGATTTCACTAACTGAAGAATTTAATTGAACTGGGCAGAATTACATCTTCCATGACATCCAACGCATACGAGTCCGTCATGCCGGAGATGTAATCCGCAATAATCGTGTCAATTTGGGTGGAATCATTTTTATAAACAGCCTGCATGGAGTTCATGTATTTTGCAAAGTTAAAAGCGGTCTGTTTTCCTTCGTTTTGGTAAGCAGCAAAATCAAACTGATACCTTGCAAACAAATCTCGGAAGTAATCAAACAAATCCCGGATACATTTATCAATGGTTTCTTTTCGTTGGCGCATTTGGCTATTGTGATAGATGCGTTCATAATTGAATGTGCGCAACTGTGATAAAAGCGCAAACTTTTCGTTAGAAAAACCAATGTAGTCCTGGTCCTTGGAGTGATTAATTAAATCTAGCGTGAGGGTATTAATAATTTCTCCGTTAGAAGTCCCTATTTCCTCCCGTACTTCTTTCGGGATATCCTGTGTGGTAATGAGGTCTGCCTTAATAGCATCTTCAATATCGCGGCCCAAGTAGGCGATTTTATCAGCCAACCGCACAATGCAACCTTCATAAGTGGAAGGCATTTGGTTGCGCCCGGTAATTTTTTCCAAATCGTTTGGTTTACTGGCCGGGCGGAGTTGGTTATTAGCAAAATCCTCGCCACAGTGGCAGATAATACCATCTTTTACAGCAAAAGTTAAGTTTAACCCTTCCCCATAATTGGCTAAATGCTCCACCACTCGGTAACTGTTTACTTCATGCAAAAAACGGTTAGGGCGGATACAGGCATCAATCGCACGTTCTCCTTCATGGCCAAAGGGAGCATGGCCTAAATCGTGGCCTAGACCGATTGCATAAGCCATATCTTCACTTAAGTCCCAATTTTTACTTTTGTTAAGCCCGCGGCAAATCGTGGCCGCAATCGTAGCTACATGCAACACGTGTTCAATGCGCGTGCAAATATGGTCATTGTTGGGTGCAAAAAAAACTTGCGTTTTATGTTTAAGCCGGCGAAAAGGCAAAGAATGGATAATTTTTGTTTGATCCCGAAAATACTCATCCCGCAAATCTGGGGTGTGTGGATGGGAGCGTTTTAAATAAATTTCATCCGAAAAAGGGTTTTTAATCATAAAATTATGATACCATAATATATAAAGATATCGCTACAGCGGTGAAAAGGAGGGAGGATGAAATCGTTTTTCTTCAGTTTAATTAGTTTAGTGATTTTGATATCAGGCTCGTTGCCTGCAACGGCAAAAATCGGAGTTGGAATGCGCAATGCAGCAAAGGCGACGGAGGCCGCCAAGTTGAGCGCACGGGGACTACGTTATGTACCCAATGTGGTTAATTCTTCAGCAATGGTAACGGGTAAAGGAACACTGCCCGGGAAGTCGGTAGCTATAGATGCAAAAGCATTACAGACTAAATTAGAGCGCGTAGTGCGTAGCGCAAAACAACAAAAGGCTTCTGCACGCACGCAAATTTTGACAGGGGCTGCCTTGTCAAAGGTTGCTATGCCATCGGCAAAAGTGCCGCAAGGTGCCTCTGAAAAAAATGGGAACGAACCGGCTAAATTGCAACGAACGCTAGTTTTAATTAAGCCTGATGCCATTGAGCAGCGCATTAGCGGTGTGATTTTAGACCGGTTAGATAAATTGGGATTACAGTTGATTGGTGCTAAAGTCGTTTCTGCCACGGAAGAAATGATTCGCACACACTATAAACATTTAGCGGGCACGTCGTTCGTAGATGGCGTGGTGGATTATATGCTTGGCAAGTATAATAATGTGCCCAATCATAAAATTTACGCATTCGTTTTTCAGGGAGAAGATGCCATTGCCAAGGTTCGTGCGGAAATTGGCAGTACCAACCCGGAAAAGGCAGATCCTAACACGATTCGCGGAAGTTATGGCCGCACAGTCAACGGCGTTATTCAAAATTGTGTGCATGCTTCCGGAGCGCCCGATGAAGCCGAAGAGGAAATTGCCTTGTGGTTTAACCCCGGTGAAGTGTTAGATTTTTAACATATCAAAATGGCCTTGTGCCAGGACACACTTGCTACTTACAAAAGAGATATTTATGAAAAAACCGATTGCAATATACGCGGGAAGTTTTGACCCAATTACAAACGGACATTTAGATATTATTCGTCGGGCAGCGCGTCTGTTTGGGGGGCTTGCCGTTGTGGTTATGAAAAACGGAGCCAAACAACCTTTGTTTTCATTGGAAGAAAGGGTGTCTCTGGTGGAGAAGGCAGTAGCATCTATACCAGGCGTTTGTGTTGTAACGGCGGAGGGGTTACTGGCCCGGTACGCTCAAGCGCAGCAGGTTAAAATTTTAGTGCGTGGTATCCGGGGAATTAATGATGTGGAAAATGAATTGGCTCAAGTGCACTACAACCGGTTTTTTGCTCCGGAGCTGGAGACGGTTTTTTTACCGGCCGATGAAAAATTCCAATATATTAGCTCTTCAGCGGTACGCGAGATTGCCCGTTGCGGAGGCGATATTAGTTCTTTAGTCCCTCCGGGTGTTGAGCAGGAATTGCGAAACAAACTGAAGTAACCGTTTGCATGAACCTTATTTATAAACCCGGTATTTAAAAAGTGCCGGGTTTATTTATGGCTACAAACGAGAGAAATCAAAAAATAATAATCTAAATAAATTAGTTAAAAAATAGGTCCTTTATCCGCTTGTTGCATTGCAGTAAGTTTGATAAAATATATATGGAGATGGATAAAAGGAGCTGTTATGTACTGCGTCGGTTTACAACTTGTGCGCCAGTGCGGACCCCAGTGGATTTTTCCACTTGTGAGGGGGGCGGAGTCCTTTTTCCTTTTCGGTTTTAAACAGAAGAGTTGTTTTATAACAGACCCATTTTTATATAGGGCCAAAAACTTAGAGATTCTAGGTCTTTTGGCCCTATTTTTTTGCCTTAATTTTACGGATAATATTATTGAGGAGCATTTATGAAATCGTTATTGTGTTATGTGCTGAGTTTTTCCATCATCTTCAGTAGCGCGTCACCGGCTATGGCACAAGTTGCACAAGCTGGGCGCGCGTCGCGTGCTTTAACACAAACAACCCGTGCTACCGAAGCAGCTGCGCATATCCCTACACTCATTCGGCAGACGACCCCGGCCGTAACCAACACAGCGCGTGCCACTGCACAGTTAAAAGCTTTGCAGAATCAAACCGCTCGCACAATTTCCCAAATCCAACGCACACTGCCGGCAACGATAGAACAACAAAGATGGCTTCAGCATAGTTCCGTTACTTCCTTGGCTACTGATGGGGCTTTATCCACGGCCGCTACAAAAATTTTTGAAGTCCCCACATTAGCACAACGTGAACCACTGCTTCGCAACGATTTTGTACTTCTCTCCCTTATTAATCAAGTATCAGCCGAACAAATTCAAAAGGCGCACCAATTTTATAAAGCCGATTTACAAAAAAATCTTTCCTCTTTTGCTAAATTTACCAACAAAAATTTATTAGAAGTTCTTACCCAACCGCAAAATGCAGAGGCTCTTTCCGCTTGCCGGGATGCACTTTCCAGCGCGGCGGCATTAGCATTAACAGGTACAGCAGCAGATGCAGAATCATTAATTGCATTGCACCGAGCGACTTTGCATACACCTTTTGAAGAAGTAGCTACCCGGCTTACAGCACGTGGACTCTTGCGGTTGCAAGCATATGAGGCTTTCCAAAAATGGGCTGAACCGCTTTCTCAGGAAGGAGACTTTTGGTCTGGCTTAACGGTTTATGCGCGCCGGGAACATTTGCCGGTCAGTACGCACGCTACGGTACAAGTTGGGAGAAACACAACAGATCCCATTTTATTGAAATGGTTGGAAGAAGGTAACCTGGCCAACGGTTTAAATGCTTCCGATAGTTTGGAAGCTACTGAAAAATGGATGAATTTGGGCCGTGTAGAGAAAAAAGGACCCGCAAGCGCTTCCAATGTTGCTCCGTTAGAAGCCCCAACCTTGGTACTACCGGAATCATTATCGGCCGAAGCAAATTTGAGACTTGCCCCAACTGCTTTACAAACTGAAAATTTAACCGCGGAAGTCGCATCTGAAACAGCCCCGGCTGCTGTTACTCCAGCAATGCAAACACCGGCGCCTGCAACTGCTTCTGCACAAAGTGGCATATTATACGGCGGACTTCCGATATTCTCTTTACTAAATACAGCCCAAAAAACATGGAACTGGTTCAAAGGATTGTTGGGGAAGAAACAATCCGGTGCTTTGAAAAAACGAGCAGAAGAACCCGGTTTACATGAAAATACGGTACGCGCTATTTATGAAGAAGCTTCTGCTCCGGTAACTGGCCCTGGAGACGTTTGGCAAGAGCCCATTAAAGAAGTAGGAGAGACGGGCTTTAAAATGACTTGGGTCGAAAATGCCGAAGGCGAAGAGTCCATCCTGCACAATGTAAATATAACAATTTCTGCTTCTGTGCCCGTCCAAACGGAAGGATATAACCGGTTGGCTTTCCGGCAAGACGGCGTATGGGAATTACGCAATTTGACACAACCGGCAGGGAAGATAGACCACTTCTTTGTGAAGTTGGCAAATAATAAAGCTTTTTATGATTTAGCTCTAGGGGCAGGAGAGATTGATTTGCACCGTGCACTGCGCGTAAAAATTGAAGGTAAACCCAATCGCAGCTATTCGCCTGTTGATTTGCGGGTAGTCGATTTTGAAACTGGACGTTCCTTAAATGTAATTGCGGATGTGGACCCGGTCTTGTTACCTAAAAATGCAAGCGGAGGAACCTTATTTCTTAAACGTGATGGAAATATCTACTTTGGAAAAACTAAAGGAGACTTGACTCTTTTAAAAGGCTTCTACATTCGCTTACCTAAAACAGAAGGCCGCCAATGGATGAAGATAATCAAAAACAATCCAGAAAAACAATTTAATTTGGTGTTAGAACCTACTGTTAATAAGCAAAATTTCCTCACGCGTATTGTAGGAATGGTCTCGTTAAGTGGTGGAAAAACATGGGGCGCGTTCTTAGAATCATTAGGCGTGCCAGGTGGGTTGGCATATGCATTACCGTTGTGGCTTAACAATAGTTTATCCATTTTGCTGGGACCACTGAAACCGTGGTTGGTAAAAATTGGAGATGCCAACGTGTTACGCTTAGCTATGGGTTGTTATACGCTGTGTGCTGTTTCTGCATTGGGGACAGGATTAACCGGTTTTATTCCGAGTGGGGATCATTCGTTACAGATAAAAGGGATTTTAACCTCGTTACTCTCTATGGGTATAGGGGCTGCGCTGACGAACTACAGTAAACAGAATTTAGTACACAACAATACGGGTGAAATTCCGGCTAAAAAAGTCCGCAAGAGTCGCGTGAATACCGACAATGTTACACCTAATTTAACTTACTTAGGGCAACGGTTCAAACAGGTCATTACGGAAAAAGGAAGTCAAGATATGATTGATAGCGTGCGGTACCAATGGTTGAGCGTATTTAAAAATTTGGGAACGTTCGCCTTCTTATCCATTCCTTTCCTGTTTAACCAAGTTAGCAAATTGGTTGGGTCTTCCGTAAGGGCAGATTTTTCGTTAAGCTTCTGGCCGTTGGGAGCTTTATCCGCGTATGCTTTGTACAAAGCATTCCGGTTGCCGTTGAAAGATTCTGTTTCACGTAACTTTACCGTGTTAAAAAACACAGTGTTAGATAAGGAATATGAAGTGCTTCCTAAATTAGTACAGTGGGTTAAATCTCCTCAAGGACAAGATTTGCGCGCAATTGCTAAAGAATTGAGCGGAGTTATTTCTCCTTATGCACAGGTCCAATCATATAAGACGGGCAAAAAGCAAAAAGAAATTGCTCAAGATTTAGAAAACGAAACGTTACAGCGTTTGCAACAAGCACTAACAACGCAAGGTTTGGCTCCTGCTCAAGTAAACCAAGTAGTAGAGGGGTTGCAGAAGGAATTTAATAATTTAGATCGTGGCAATCAAAGTTTGTGGAAAGCCTTCCTGAGCAAAGGGGTGCGGCCTGGCTTAGCGGCCATGTCGTTATTGACGATTCACGAATTGGGTACGGCAAGTGAGTTTGCGCACCAGATAAAAGATTTAGTTAAGTTCCAGTTGGGAACGAACGCCGGAGATAGCTTGGCATTAGGGATGTTCTTAACGGGGGTTGTGCTGTACGGAACGACGTTCTTATCTCGTATTGCCGGAAACTGGATTGCCTTGCGCACTAGCGAGGGGAGTATGTATACGCTCTCATCGTCGGCATCGCTTATCGGAACTACCATGATGATTCTCAGCGGCAACAGCTTAGGGATGTTCTTAACGGGTGGGGTGTTAGCAAGTTTCGGGATGGGTAACTTCTTTGCACAGGTTTTCGAACATATCGTAAAAGATAAGAAGCAAATTCGCCAGGCGCTCTCAGTATTGATTGGTTTGACCATGCCAGTTGCAGCTCTTGCCACTTCCGGAGTGCATTCGTTGCAATTATGGGGCGTAGAACATGGGATCGGGGGTTTAGGTTTGATGGCAGCGGAAGCGGCCTTGATTGCCAGCTTCTTCGCGGACCGCTCTATCTTCGCAAACGGAAGTTTGTATAAGAGCATTAAGTACTATGCAAGTAAAATTAAAAACTTATTTAAAAGAAATAAAAATAATCCGCCTAGCGCAGACATGACGGATTTAACAGAAGCCCCTGCTCAGTAAGCAAATCGTCTTAAGGAAAACCTGAACGCTCCGCAAACCGCGGAGCGTTTTTTTGTAGCAAGTAAGTGTTGTTCAAAGCAGAAAATTTTTTTGATTTTTGGTATAATAAAATAAGTGAATGATATGTAGTTTGTAGATGCAAAAAACATAGCTAAGTTTTTTAAAGGCATTAAAAATATTTATTTTTTCCGACGGGGAAAATAAATGTTGACAAGAATTATACAAACTGCTATACTAATTATATAGGAAACAAAAACGGTTTGTTTCTGCGGAAGTTTCAAGAACCCTTTTTCCAGTTTTTAAAAGGATTAGAAAAATGGGTCTTGACTTTTCTGTCTTTTTTTAATAGACTATTAAGGTAGTCTTAAATTGATCTTTAAAAAGCAATAAACTTCTTTAGTAAAGTTTTTATAAAAGTTGTGAACAGAAAACTTTGCGGCAGCGAAACACCTCCTTATATTAGAAAAGGCAGCCGGTGGACTGAGCCCAGCCGTTCAAGTTAGTTTTACACCACCTATAAAAATAATAATAGTTATTAAGTCTTATCCCTTCGGTCCAAAGCGGCCATGACTTCCTTGAATAACCAAGAAGTATACAAAAAGACTTAATGTTCAAATTAATTAACCAGGCAAAAAGCAAGCCGTTAGACGGAAGTTGAGAAAAAACTTGACAAATGTTTAAAAATGTGCTTTAATATAAGAGTAGTAAGAATTGACAAGCCGAGTAGTTGAAGCAAAAGCCAAAATAAAAGGCTTGACAAATAAAACAATTTTTGCTACAATATTCTTACAGTAAAGAAGCTGTAAGAAGTAAAAAATTCCATTGCTTTTTTGAAATAAAGAAAAAGCAACGAGGAATTTTCGCTCTGTGAAAATTTGACAGCAATGTGCGA
>CAMZDW010000018.1 GCA_947305555.1 uncultured Elusimicrobium sp. | reverse complement strand
GATTCAAAGGGGTGGCTGAAGGCGACACCATTGAATGTATCAAAAAAGAAACCGTAACAAGACGTATTAAGATGTAAGTTTAACTCTTACGCACGAAAACCCCGAAGCAAAAGCTGAGGGGTTTTCTTATGCCAAAAAAGGCAATGATTCAAAGGGGTGGCTGAAGGCGACACCATTGAATGTATCAAAAAAGAAACCGTTACGCGCAGAATTAAAATGTAACCCCTCCGGGGTCGGCAACCGGCCTTGGACCGCGAATTGAAATTCTCATCAACTTCGCAAAATGGAAAAGCCCTGGCGAAAGCCAGGGCTTTATATGTACCTGCCGACATAACACAGTATCCTTTATCTATAAATAAAAATCCTAAAACTCAAATCAATTTTTTTGCTTTTTCCATTTTCGCTAAAATGATATAATTTCAAATATGATAGATAGAATTAAACGCTTAGAAACCCTTTTTTTAGAAGAAATTAATACGCTGGTTACCAAAATGGCGGCCAACGGCGATTTTGGTGGCTTTGTCACGATTACGGCAGTAAGATTATCCAAAGATTTAACGAGCGCTAAAGTGTTTTTCTCCGTCTTTGGATCTCCGGAAGACCGCAAAAAAACGCAGGAAGCCTTGAACCTGTTACGTAAAGAAATTGGGGCGGAACTACGGGGCCGGTTACACTTAAAAAGAATCCCCTCTTTTAGTTTTGAATACGACGATACGCCGGAAAAAGCATCACGCGTAGAAGCTATTTTTCAAGTAATTGAAAAGGAACATGAACATGGAAAATAAAACGTCCAGTCTGCGAGCTATTTGGGAAGCCATTAACACCGGTAAAAAGTTTTTTATTGCCGGTCATCTTAACCCGGATGGAGATTCCTTGGGTTGCACCTTAACTATGACTTCTTTGTTAGAACGCTTAGGGAAAAAAGTGTATGCCTATGCAGCACCTGCCATTGGGAACGACCTCAAATTTCTACCCGGACTTGAAAAAGTACACGTAGGTGTACTGCCAGAAAAAGCAGATTTTGATACCGTCCTTTTGTTGGAATGTTCCGACAGACAGCGTGGAGGCGATTTGGAGTTTGTACTTCAGAAAGCAAAAACGTTGATCAACATAGATCATCATTTGGTAAGTGATGCCTATGGGCACGTCAATCACATTGATTCAAAAGCCTCCTCTACGGCAGAAATTATTTTTCAACTCTTTGAAGCGTACAGTGATGAACAAGTTCTGCTTCCTACTCCGGACGAAGCAACCTGCTTGTATACCGGCCTTGTGACGGATACCGGGCGCTTCGTTCACTCCAATGCCACGGCAGAAGCTCTGCGCGTAGGTTCAGCCTTAGTAGCCTTGGGAGCCGATATTGCAAAAATTAATCAAGTGATTTACTTCACAAAATCCTATATTGAACTAAAACTTTTAGGAAGAGCGCTTGAAAAAATGGAAATGCGCTTTGATAATAAATACAGCCAAATCATTTTAACTCGGCGCGACTTTGAAGCATTTGGTGCTACTCCAGCCCAAACACAAGGAATTGTCAGCCAACCCACCATGATTCCCGGCGTGGAAGTGTCAGCCCTTATCAAAGAAGAACCTGACAAAGTTTCTGTCAATTTACGTTCGCGCGGCGGAGTAGACGTCAGCGCGATTGCACAACAATTTGGCGGGGGCGGTCATGCACGCGCTTCCGGTTTTAAAGTAATCGGACAAGGCGTTAGTGAAGTAGCCGATGCACTAGCTGAAGTGGTACACCATGTCGTCAAAGACATTTAGCGAACCTCTTAAAACCGGCCTTTTGTTAATTGACAAACCGCAAGGTTTTACCTCTCACGACATCATTGCAATATGTCGACGGGAATTACAAACAAAAAAGATAGGCCACAGCGGCACGCTGGACCCAATGGCTACCGGGCTTCTAATTTTATTAATTGGTCGGCAAGCCACCAAAAAACAAGCGGATTTTTTACAACTTCCCAAGCGTTACAGTGCCACTCTTTCACTTGGAAAAGAAACCGATTCTTGGGATGCGGACGGTCAAGTTATACAAGAAAAACCTGTTCCGGATTTAACGTTACAACAAGTGCAGCAAGCCGTCCAAAAATGGAGTGGACTTATTGAACAACCCATCCCTTTTTTTAGCGCCAAGCGCATCCAGGGAAAACACATGTACGACCTCGCTAGGAACGGAAAAAACATGGAACGAAAATATAACCAAGTTACTGTCCAATGGAGTAACTTGCAGTTAACAACCTCCGCCGTTCGGTTTACAGTAGACTGTTCTTGCGGCACATACGTTCGTTCTTTAGGCTATTTACTGGCACGGGAATTGGGTACGGTGGGGCATTTAACTCAATTGCGGCGAGAAAAAATCGGTCCATATGATGTACAAAGCGCATTGGATGGTAATTTATTAAAAGGAAACGGCCTGGCCTTATACGACAGGATTACCTCGTTATGAAAAAGAAAAATTTTATTACAATCGGCACATTTGATGGCGTACATACCGGGCACCGTTTTCTGTTTGGCCGATTGGAAGCGCTTGCAGCCCAATACCGCCAGAAACCGCTTATTCTATATTTTCCCCTGCCACCCAAAACATTGCTAAGCTCGGATCCGGAAATGACTGTACTAACTATGCCTCAAGAAAAAAAGATTTTACTCAAAAAATCCGGAACGCCGGCGCTGGTGTTGGAATTTGCTAAGTGCCGAAATTTATCGCCGAAACAATTTTTCAATTTATTACTTTCGCATTACAATATGGGAGGGTTACTCGTCGGAGCTGATTTCGCCTTTGCTAAAGGCCGCCAGGGAAGTGTCGATTTTTTACGAGCCCAATGCGCCCAACATCATATTCCGTTTGAAGTAGCTTCTTTCAGTAAAACCGGGACAGAAAAAATATCTTCTTCCTTAATCCGTAAAATACTTGCCAGCGGAGATATCCCGCGTGCTAACCTACTATTAGGAAGGCCTTATGAGTTAACCGGACGCGTAATTAAAGGGCACCAATTAGGCCGAAAACTAGGTTTTCCCACAGCAAACTTAGATACGGGAATTTACAAAATTTTGCCCCTAGGTGTATTTGCCGTAAAAGTACGCGTCGGACGGAAATATTATGATGGATTTTGCAATATTGGCTTCCGCCCTACCGTTAATACCTTAAATACAAAATTGCCCTTGGTAGAAGTAAATATATTTGATTTTAAACAAAGCATTTACGGAAGGGAGATCACTATTTGGTTTGCAGAAAAATTGCGCAATGAAACAAAATTTAATGGTCTGGAAGCACTCGTAAGCCAACTTAAACAAGACCGAAAAGAAGCCCGGAAAATTTTAAAACATTTCCCAGGCTCTTTCTCTTCTTCCATCTAAAACGAATTTCCGTCAAATATGTTTAGCGCATTAATTCACCGGAACTAACTCGGTAGGGGGTGTTAAATTATCCCCCCCGGACGAGCTTTCTTCAGAACCTCCTAGAGAAGTAACGGGCGGTCTCTTTCCCATATACTGCAAGTACACATTATCCAGTTCCGATTTCAAGCGCTCCACACGAGAATCAACCGGCTGGCCATAACGTGTATTTTTCTTCACATAACGATGTAAAGAGGTCATCGCTCGGTTATAGAACTCTTCGAATGTATCAAACATTCCATTGGCCACTTGTCCAGCTTTTGCCTCAGCCAACATATTTTCCAATTCTCGAAGGATTAATTTGGCATGTTCATAATCTTGCACGGACGTTCCGGAGAAGATTCCTCTTGATGGATTGCCGATATGTAAAGCCTGGCCAAATGCGTCAAATAACGATAATTTTACTTCAGGCAGGTAGACAAACCGACTCTCCGTGTTATTCCGTTCTCGTTGCTCTAACGCGCGTACAACGGCACGCCCTAAAGAAGCTACTTTACGTTGATCTTTCTTCGTTTTTAACAAACCTTGCAAGGTCTCTAAACTTCCTTGGAATGCGGCCAATTCACCTTCCTGAATATTCTGCGAAATAGTAGCAATTGCTTGATTGACTGCATCATCTCGACGGTAAGCAGACATTTTTTTCAACGTGCCCAAGAACGCCAAGAATTGATCCGTCGGCGATTGCGCTTTCTTTGTTTCTTCTACATCAATTCCGCTCAACGATTCATACAATTTTGTAGCCTGGTTGCGCAATCCATCCGACACGTCGTTAAAGTCTACCACGGACATGAACATCCCGCCCAGCGTTTTCATTGTCCTTAATTCCGACGACAATGCATGGGCTAATAACGGTGAATAGGTAACTGCTGCTTTCAATCGGTTATTGGCCCATACCAAACGGTTTGCCAATCCTTGCAAACGTTCTTCGGCAGTACGCGAGTTAACTAACGGCCGGACGGAAGCTTCCAATTCCTCGACTTCTTTTTGGATTTCATTGACCAAGTCCTGTTCCCGATCAAAGTCTATTTGTAATTCTTTGGGAGCTTGTTCGGGATGGTGTTGAATCATATCCTGCGTTAGGCGTATAGAAGATAATAACCGTTTAGTCCCTTGGAAAATCATACCACGGTTCATCCAATTTAATGCCAAGGCAAAGAATGCAGGAGCCAGCATGCTAAAACGGTAGATGGCAAAATCAAGTGGCGCGGTGGCTGCTTTACCAGCTTTTGCAATGTCCGTACTATCAGCTCCACCGATACGGATAAAATCCGTCGCCTGTTTAATCCATTCACCAACAGTCTGCCCTATTTCTGTGTTCATCATATCCTTCGCCAAAAGGAGCATAACCACCGTTCCCAAAATGGTATACAAGCCCCACGCATTGTGAGAGTTATACGAAGCCGCAGCTTCGGCTTTCATATCTTGCTGCTCCGCATTCAATTCTTTTAAGCGTGCCTCTTTTTCCGCCGCAGTTAGTTTAGAATTGTTCTCTACTGCCTTGCGCGCTGCTTTATAATAAGAAGCTACAAAGTTCATCATACGTGTATTCTCAGAAACCCCGAAAGTTGGCGTTGATAGATACATTAAGAACCAGGATAAGAACATCACTGGAGAACCAAAAGGCGCTACCAATGAACCCACAATACCGCTCAACATCAAGGGCAAAGACATCCCTGTTAATTGGTCTTCCGTAATCACGCGTGCTTTGATTAATTTATCGGCAAATTTACGAATTAGCCAACTGATAAATAAACCGCCGGCCGTAATTGCCAAACCCGTAGAGGGAGAGAATAATAAACCGGAAATAACCCCGATAACCACCGAGTTAATAATCGCGTAAGATAAATAGATCATGCCCAAACGAGTAGTAATTCCTTTCAAGGGCTTCTCAAATACGCTTTTATATTTGGCTGCCATTTCTGCTTTATGACGTGCTTCTTGCGCCGCTTCTGCTTGTAACCGTTGGGCTTCCGCTTCTGGATCTACCGTTTGTTTTCTAGCAGCAGCCTGCTCTGCATCTTTTTTCTGTTGCGCTACCGCAGCATGGTGCTCTTTAGCTAAACGGCTATTACGCAAGGCGTGCAAGCCCCACATGCTTAACCCTGCCATTACCGGTACCAAGAAAGACCAGTTCGGTTTTTCACTTTCCGGAACAACAATGTTAAAATAGTTCATGATTCCCGTAGCTATGGCAATAAAGGCCGCTGTACCAAGTGTTACTCCCAAGCGGGATAATCCCTTCGTGGTCGTGAAAGCCATATTCTTAGAAGAGAAAATCGTTGGGTCTGAATAAGCACTCTTCAGCACCGGCCCAGACAACGTACTAAACACACTGGCCGTAATAATAGCAGTGGCCATGAACAGGATAGCAAATCCTAAATTAACTGGCCCGGCTGCCGGATTAAAGGTTCCCCACATACCATTCATCGTTCCAAGGGTAGAAATTCCCAACATGGTTAACAACCCGCCCTTAATCACGCTATAGGAACCATATTTCTTGATAGCCGGTTTAAACAGGTTGGCCAATAGTGGGGATAAGTAACCAAATCCGCTCATAAACGCAACGACAAATTCCCAGTCGATGGTGTGCTTTAATTGGCTACTCAAAGAAGCTCCTAAATCCGCGCCGGCAATCAAAGCTAATAAGAGCATCAAGGTTTCAAACTGGTCTGTTTGAGCTGTAGTCAAAACGGCAACCTGTTTAGGACGAGTCGATAACGTATAGCTCAAAGCTGCCAATTCAGATGCCTTTAGCGGTGTTTCAAAAACACGACGACGAGAAGCAGAATCCCAATTTAATAAACGTCTTGGGTTATTTTTTACCCAAGGTAATTTATCCAAGAAATCCGGTTGGATTTTATAAAGGAATTTAAAGAATGAATTATACGGCTGCAACATAGATGTTGCTTGCACTTCCCGTAGATTTTGGGGAGCTACCTTGAAGTGCCCACTTTCATCTAACACGGCCCGGAAACCACGCGGCATTGTAAAGGGCTTATTTAAAAGCAAATACACTTGAGGATTCGCCGATACATCTCCATCAGCATTTCGAATGTAAACAGGGAGCACCTTATCATACACGGTATTTCCATTAGCGGTTTGCCGGGTAGAAAATCGCAGTAAATCAGCCACCCCTTCTTCCGGCATAAGAACTTGAGTCAGCAGATTCTGATCGACATCTGTCAGCTGGCGTTGTGTCAATCCTTGGGTCAATAAAGGATCATCCTGTGGGACAAGCTCTCCTTGGTTTTCTTCTTGAATACGCGCCGTAACACGCGTTTCAATTTCTTCCAACTCCCCTTTATTCAGCCTTACATTTAAGTAAGTCAAACGATCTAACTCCCGGCGGCGGTTTATCACTTCTTCCAAAGTAGCAGGCGGGAATCCATTTTCCTCCAATAACTTCACTGCTTTCATCTTATGTGTTACATCGGCCGCACTGGCTAACACCCAAATCAAATTATCCCGAGTAGCCAAAGAATTAGATAGTACATACGCAGCTAAATCATTGGCGCGACGAACAGCAATCGCCTCTTTTGTAGAAGCCAATCTTTTTTCAATTTCTCTTTCTAACTCTTTCTGATCTATCGGTTTATTTGCCGCAACAGCTTCTTTGCGGAATTGCTCCAAGACACTTGCGATAATCGCATTCTCGTCGGCTTTAGGAGGAGCAATGAAGAAATATTTTTGAGCTACTTTAAAAACTTCCTCCCCGGCCTCAATAGCATCCGATGCAATTAATCGACGAATCTTTTTAGTGCGGGGATTAAAAACCACTGTTTGGTAGCGGTAATAATAGGTATCTGTTATCGGCCCCATTAGTTTTTGGAACCATGATTTAGCTAAAACACTTGGATAAACGGAAGCCGCCATAGATAGCAGGCGTTGAGACCAAGTAGGTTTTTTAGAAATTTCCACTTGGCTCATCCCAACATGCGATTTGGCAGGTTGAGAATCTGTAGCCGTCTGATTGTTTGAATTTCCTTTCGGTTCCGAGGAATTCTCCACAACGGGGCTTTCCAAACGTGTAGATAATCTTGGTGTTTGCAGTGTTGGGAACAATGGAATCATTCCGGACGGCGTTGCTAGGCTAATGCGCGCCGAAGATTGGAAGGCCCCAACAGGAGTTTCAAATGCAGCCGCAAGTCTGGGAATAGTTGGTGTAAAAGGTTTTGCATTAAATGATAATCTTTCGGTCCCTGGAGTTAATTGTCTAATATTAGACAATTTCAAGGATGACTTAGCTGGAGTAGAAGCCACTCTGGCCCCCATATTGGCACCCTTTGACAAATCTGTGGACAAAGCACTGATGCGCAAAACTTCTTCTGAAACCATCGGCTGCATGGTCATGTGAATGGGAGCACCCGATAAGGCTGCACGTTCCATAGCAGTTGCTTCCATTGGGACAGAGGCAATAGATGTACCCATGGCAAAGGTCAATGCCCCAACCTGTGTACGAACCATACGGCCAATACCTCTGAAAAAGTCACCTGCTTCTAGTCTAAAAGACAACAAACGATCTCTCCAAGATAAACTCTTCCAGGCAGGTTCGGCAGGCTGCGGATAAATCGGGCTCCAACCATCTACCCATTGACCCAAAGCATTCTGCACTTTGACACGTCTCCAAGTGGGTTGTAGTGAAGAAAATGCACTGGCCGTTTGCGTGGCCGTTTCAGCAGCAGGAGCAGCACTTACCAACGGCTGAGAACCTGTACTTCCCAAAGAGCCATCTCCTGTGCTGTAACTGTACTGGGTAACTACCACTTCATGCATAGATTCCCCAGCCTGCACTTCTCGTACGGCACTCACATCTATCTTGAAACTTTTTGCAATTTCTTGCAGTGATTTAGAAGCATCTACCAATTCCAAGTGTTCCCCCACACGCACGTAACGCATTCCACCAGGAACTATACGCAACTCGCCATCCAATTCTATGGTAGTAGCAGGTAAAACAGGAGCTTTTGTTTTTTTCGGAATTTTTGGAGTCGATAGTTTCTTTGGCGAAGTTACCGGAGGTTTGGGAATAGAAATTTCTTTAAAGGAAAAACCAGATTTGCTGATACCGGCAGCCGCTGTACGAGCACTACCGCGCATAATTTGCGTAACAGAAGTGGTTCCATATTTATAAAAACGTCCCACACGTGCGATCCGCGCAAACGCTTGCGATGTGCTAGCCGCACGTCCAGATGCCGCCGCTACACGTGCCATTTTTGTCATACGGCCCACTGTCTTAAAAAAGGTTCCTAAATTTTTAACAAGACTGGCCCCTAAAGTAAATACAGCCAGCGCAATAAGGGCTATATCCGTAACGAATCCCACTTTCTTAGCTGTCTGCCAATTCTGAAAAGAGCTAACTTCTTGCTCCGTAGCATAGAAACGCCTGAAAACACCTTCCGCTTTCTTACCGTTTCTTTCAAAAACAACACATAAATGGTTTTTAAAATAGCGCGCCGTCCAAGGATCTAAATCGGCCATTCCAGCGAAATACAATTGTAGTGCAATATATTCCGTTTGTGTAATTCCTAATTCTTTATTTTTTTTGTTCCATTTGGCGATGGCAGGGCGAGAATCTGCGGTGTAAGTAATATGTCCGGAAGCATTCATTTCTTGATGAGAGGGAGAGCCATGGAGATTAATTTGATGTCCCCCATATAAAATCCCCGTTAGCAGCATATTATGATGCGTTCGAATAGAAACACTATCTCCTGCTGGTTGCACGGAAAGTAAGCTCCCATTAACCAATGAGGTTAACTGCGTTTGTAACTTAGCATCTTTTTTGGCTTGTTCAGCCATTTCCATTCCCAAGTTAAACCAAACGTTTTCTAAATTTTTAAATGGCTTGTCACTTTTATAAAAACTGTTTTCATATCCTTCTGCAAAAGGTCCATCTTGTACTGTTTGTTGCACGGCATTAATCCACTCTTCTACCGATAGAACTGATAAACTAATGTCCCAGGCGCTATATGGATATTTAGTAACAATTAAGGCAATCGTTTGGGTCAGTGCACGGTAGGCATCTGGAACGTCATCCATGGCTAGTAGAGCCGTTCCAACGCTCGTGATGACATTCGCTCCCATGCTTCCTCTATAACCCTGCTCCAATACTTTAGCAATGGTCCAAACATCTTCGTTGGTTGTCCCCAAAACGGACAGAGCACCTACATCTTGTAATACTTGCGTACATTTTTCTATTTCACTGTTGGACAGATTGCCTTCACACGTATTTCCTGCTCCGGCAATACGTGCACGTAAAATTTTACTTGCTTCGCTACGTACACGCGGGTCAATGGCTCCCACAGAGGCAAATACAGGTAACACCTCGGACAACGGATCTTTTACAGGAGAAATCCCGTATATATGTACGGGATTTTTATATTTTAAAGTCTCTTTGCCTAGTTTGGCCAATCGATCCATGATTTTCCGGGTATTTTTGGCAGATAAATCGGCTACTTCTTTCTGCGCTTGTAGATAAGCCAATTCTATTTTATTATATTGCAATACATCTTTTTTCCAGGCTTTTAACGCTTCTTCATAGGCTTTCTTAATTTCGCTCTCAGCCAATAGAGAATCTTTCCACCGTTCCAATGCCAGGCGATCTTCTTCCGTGATAGTTTGTTGTAGCGCCTGCCGATACGTAACTTGAACCTGTTGCTTATATTCTTTTTTAAATTTTGCAAATTTGGCACGATTCGCAAGTTCTTGCTGATAAACCTGGTTTACCTTTTTAGTATATTCTTTGGTAAAAGCCCCCATGCTATAGACTTCGTCTTCCTCTTCCTCGGCAGAAGTATCCTGGGTTAATAAATTTACATACTTTTCCATTTCCTGTAATTCCCGGAAAGAAGAAGATTTATAATTAAATCCATCTCCTATATGGGCATGGGCAACATAAGTATTATCTACTTTTTCGGTAATGTTATGGATGAGACGACTTCGAAATTCATCAGAAACAGGAGCGGGATTGTGGGAGGGGCGCTGAACGGCTTGAGCATAACTGGGTGCGACGGACGAAAATAATAGGGTAAAACAGAGTAATATAGATAGAAGTTTAGTCATAAAATATCCTCTAAAACAAGTAATCTTCCTACCTATATTCTTACATGAACCATACTTCTTCGCAAGGGCCAAAAGGCCTAGAAGAAATCTAGGTCCTTTGGTCCCGATTTGAAAGCGTGATTATTTCGTATCTTTACGAGGAGAAGTGGGTAAACTGTATCGGCAGCCGCAATACGTTTGAGCGTAAAGTTTCATTTCTTGTATTAAAGCGCGGCGCAGTTCTTCCAAGCCATCTTTACGCCAATTTTTTGCCCAATAAGGCTTGCCCACCATGCGCCAAGCCTTCCGGGCGGCCGTATTGACCTGTTGCAAGTCTTTATAGCGAGATACCCCCAGTACAGATGTCAGTGCATCAAAATGGTATTCTTGGGCATATTCTTGAGCTTTTTTAAGGCGTAAATAAAAACACTGACTGCACCGCCTCCCCCGTTCGGGTTCTTGCTCTAATCCTTTGACTGCTTCTACCCAAATCTCAGGCTCATAGGCTAATTCCACAAAATGAGCCCCCATCGCTTCACAAACTCGTTTTTGTTCGTCGCGCCGTTTTTGGTATTCTTCAAACGGATAGATGTTCGGATTATAAAACAAAACCGTGGTATCTACGCCGTCATCCACTAATTTTTTGATGACTGCGCAAGAACAGGGAGCACAGCAAGAAAGTACCAGAAGCTTCTTATACATATATATAGTGTAGCAGAAAAAAATAGCCCCGGCAAAGCCGGGGCTTACACTTATTCAATTCCAACAAACAGATTATTTTCCTTCCGTTGTTTCTTCCGTATCTTCTGTTTTAAAAGAATCCTGCAACAATTGACCCAATGTCGGACGGGGAGCCTGTTTCAAATATTGGGCAACCACTTTGCGGTTTTGTGCTTGATCGTACTTTTTGACAGACAAGTTTACCGTAAAGGTTTCCGGGTTTACCCCAACCACTAAAGCGGTAATGGTATCCCCTTCTTTTGCAGTAAAATCGCGTCCCATTTCAAACGGGCTAATGTACGCTTTTGTATTATTTTTACCAATCGTACATTCCACGCCTTCTTCTTCAGAAACTTTCGTAATCGTGGCTTTAACGGAGCTCTTATATGGATAGCGGCGTTTCAACGCATCAGCCGGATTGAGGAACAATTGTTTCAAACCAAATTCCAAGCGTGGAGTTTCTTTATCCAGCTTTAATAATTTGGCTTTCAAACGTTGACCACGGCGGAAATTGGTAATAGCGGTTTCGGGTTCTTTCCAAGCTACGTTTTCCAAGGTTACGATGCCTTCAATACCGTGGAAGCGCAAAAATAATTTTTCCTTATCCACTTTAGAAACAACCACCCGCAACACGTCACCTTCTTTAATTTCCCCTAATACTTGTTCCCGACGAACGGCTTCATCTTCTTCCAGAACTTGTTTACGAGATACAATCAATTTTTGTTTTTCTTTTGTAAATTCTACAATTTGGGCTTTAATTTTAGCACCGACCGGCAAATAGTGTTTGTATGCGGTATGAAGTTCCGACAGAGAAAGCGGCATAAACCCATTTACTCCGAAAACTTCCACAATATAACCGCCTTTAACACATTCTACAATCGTCCCTTTTACGCGTTCTTTTGCGTCATAGGCTTTTTTACAAATATCCCAACCCAAAGACTCCAATGCCTTTTTGTGCGATAAAATCGCCGGGCGTTCATCGCTACCGCGTTTAACGAGTACCGCGGAAATCGTATCCCCCACCGCCGGCATCGTTTTACCAGCAAATTCAGAAACAGCAATCGCACCTTCTTTTTTGGCGCCGGTATCTACTAAAATATAATCTTGATTAATTTGTACAACGGGTACTTCTACAATTTCCTTCTTGTATAACTTCTCCGATAAAGACTCTTGCTGCGCAATTAACTGCTCCATCGTCATCTCGGTTTCGTTAATTGTGTCCTCGGTGTTTTTAATTTCTTCGTTTGTCGTCATAAGTCCTTATTTACAGTTTGACTTGTTTCAAGCAAACTGCGTAACCTCCGTTAGTTGTGAATTGAATTTATTGCTTCCATAATTTGGTTTGCAAATTGTTTATACTGCATCTTCGGCTCTAACGTATCATCTTTTGTCAGATGCATTACCGTGCCAAACTTGACCCGGATTTTACGCACCCACGGCCAGCCGAATGTACCTTCTATTTTTACGGGGAGTACCGGGACTCCCGTCTTATATACCAAAAATCCGATACCGCTTTTGGGCTTTTGCGGTTTCCCGGTCTTACTGCGTGTTCCTTCTGGGAACATCACCACACTTTCGCCTTTTTCAAGAGCATTAACCACTTCTTTCAAAGCGCCAAAATCGCCTATTTGACGTGCTCGGTCCACCGGGATATAGTTACAATGGCGAAAAAACCATCCCAATCCGGGAATAGCGAATAATTCTTTTTTAGCTACAAAACGCGAATCTCGCACCAACCCAGCCATACAGCCAATGGCCGGCGGGTCAGCATTAGAAAGGTGATTCCCTGCGATTAAAAGAGCTCCTGTTTTGGGGATATTCTCCAGGCCTTCCACTTTAAAGTCATAGCAGACCCGAAAATAAACCCTCGCAATAAATTTTACCAAATTAAGAATCATAGCGCTTAATTTTCTCCAGCACAGCATCAATCACCTGCTGCATGGTAAGTTCAGAAGTATCAATCACCGCAGCATCCTGCGCTGGTTTTAACGGGCTGGCGGCCCGGTGAGAATCCCGGTAATCTCGCTCTTCAATTAGGCGCAACACTTCATTGTAATCGGGATGTTCTCCTGCTTCCTGTAATTGTTTGACACGGCGGTTGGCACGTTCTTTTGCGGAAGCATCCAAATAGATTTTCACTTCCGCATCCGGGAAAACAACCGTTCCTACATCACGGCCTTCCATAACAACTCCGCCTTCCTGTCCCACTTCGCGCATTTTTTCCGTCAGAACACGACGTGCCTCTGCATTGGTGGAAACACGACTGGCCACATTGCCGACTTCCTCCAACCGCAATTTAGCGCCTAAGAACTCCCCATCTACAAACATTTTTAAGGAAGCATCCGGCTGGCGGACAAAAGTAAAACGCAACGCATGAGCTGCCGCTAACACGGCATCGTGATCTTCCGGTACGATATTTTTGGCAAAGACCTTGTAAGCTAATGCCCGGTACATTTCACCGGTGCTTAAAAAGCTGTATCCAAGTTGAGCAGCTACGGCTTTGCCCACCGAAGTCTTTCCCGTCCCGGCCGGGCCATCCATAGCAACTACAAGTCCCTTAGCTCGCATTATTGCACCGCCGACAACGCATCCGTGACGCCACGAATGGCTAGCATTACTGAATCCGGACTGGAAGCTGCTCCTTGGGCTGTTTCCAAATCAATAGCGCCTTCTCGGTATAAATGAGCAAGCGATTGGTCAAAGGTATTCATTCCGTAAAACTCTCCGTTCTGCATGGCTTTCACTAAATCACTGGGTTTATTTTCCATAATCAGCTTACGAATTTGTGGCGTAGAAACCATAATTTCCATCGCCGGCCGCATACCCGGTTTAATAGTGGGTAACAAGCGTTGACACACCACCCCACGCACCAATTCAGACAGTTGCAAACGCACCTGGTCATGTTGTTCAACTGGGTAGGCATCAATAATACGCGCCAACGTCTGTACTACGTTGACCGTGTGCATGGTCCCTAACACCAGCTGTCCCGTTTCTGCTGCACTGATAGCAGCTTTCATAACTTCACCATCACGCAACTCACCGATTAAAATTACATCCGGGTCTTGACGCATGGCAGCGCGCAAAGCTCCGGTATAAGAAGGCGTATCCACCCCCAGCTCCAGCTGACTGATGATACAGCGGTTATCGGTATGTAAAAATTCAATCGGATCTTCCACCGTTAAAATATGCCCGGCACGAGTTTGATTGATATGGTCAATCATTGCCGCCAAGGTGGAAGTTTTCCCAGAACCGGTCATTCCAGTTACCAAAATTAAACCACGGCGATTTTCTGCCATTTTACGCAAAATATCGCCCGGCAAATGGAATTCTTCGAAAGTGGGGATTTTGAGAGGAATATGACGGATGGCCATACAAATTTTTCCCATTTGGCGGAACACATTAAAACGGAAACGGCCGTAGGATTTGGCATCTAATGAAAAATCCACCGTACTGTATTGTTCAAAAATTTTCTGCTCGCGCGTACCCATACAAGCATAGGCCATTTTCTTTGCTTCATCGTTAGAAACGAAAGAATCATCAATCGGTTTCATTTGACCATTCAAACGGACATACGCATTGGAGTTACCACGAATATGCAAACCACTTGCTTTATTATCTACTACTGTTCTTAATAAACTTTGCAATCCTACTGCCATAATTTATCCTCCTAGGATCTATTTTTTTTACGACGCAAAAACGCAGGAATCATCATCGCATCTTCCGTTTCCGGCACACGTGTTTTTTCAAAAGAAGCAAATACATCTGACGGTGTTGGCTTTAAACCCGATATTGGTGAGGGGGTTGAGGAAGGGAGTGGTCTTCTAACAGAAAACATATTCGCTTTCTCAGCACTAAATCCCGTAGCAATGACGGTTACTTTAAAAGTTCCATTTAACGATGAATCGTAAGTATAACCAAACATAATGATGGAATCATTGCTGGCATACTGGCGGATTAAATTCATCACTTCCCCTTGTTCAAGCAGCGTTAAGTTTTCTTCCGCCGAGAAATGAACAATAAATCCCTTGGCCCCACGAATATCTGCATTTTCCAACAGGGGCGAAGAAATTGCTTTCTTTACTGCCGCCAAGTGGCGTCCGGCTCCACTCGCTTCGCCAATACCAATAAGGGACTTATGGGAATGACACATCACTTTACGAATATCGTTAAAATCAATATTTACTTCTCCGGGCTGTGTAATGACTTCGGAGATACCTTTCACCGCTTGCAACAATACTTCATCCACCATTTGGAAAGCATCGCGCGAGGATGTTTCCGGGTCAATATTTGCAAACAATTTTTCATTCGGCACGATGATCATAGAATCCACGTATTTAGACATTTCTTTGATTCCTTCATCGGCCTGCTTCTCGCGCACGTATCCTTCAAAATTGAAAGGACGCGTAACAACCCCTAAAACGAGGAGTTCATCTCCATAAATTTCTTTAGCCAATTTAGCTAAATAAGGGGCAACGCCCGTGCCTGTTCCGCCCCCCATACCGGCGGTAATGAATAATAAATCACATTGGCCAATAATAAGTTTTAATTTTTCTTTTGATTCTTCCGCGGCGCGTTTTCCCTTTTCCGGGTCCCCGCCTACGCCTAGTCCTTTCGTAATTTTTTCACCTACTTGCACGAGGTAAGGAGCTTGGTTTCGGCGCAAATCTTGTGCATCGGTATTGACAGCAATAAAATCTACATCTTTTAAGCCAGAGGTCACCATGTGGTTAATAGCATTTCCACCGCCACCTCCAACACCAATCACTTTAATTTTGGCCTTCTTCGTCTCAAACGATTCGGCCGGCATAAATAAATCTCTCATCATACTATTCCTCAACCGCCGAAGATATCTACCCCTTTCATCCATTTACCCAATTTTCCGAAGAATGAGCTGTGTTTCTCATAATTACCACCGCCATATTCTTCATAACTGGCACCATCTAAGGCGTAAAGGGTAAGCGCCATTGCAGTGCTATACTGAGGGTCAAAAAATTCATCATCACTGGTGATCAAATCACGTTGTACTATGCCCCGGCGCACTTCTTTTAAACCTAAAATATTTACACAATGGTCGGTAATACCTGGCATCAACGAGCCTCCACCCGTTACTACCCCGACTACTGGAAAATCTTTATAACCGGAAGCGTTAACACATTTACCCACTTCTTCAATAAGTTCTTCTACCCGCGGCTGAATAATGTCCAGCACATAACTTTTTTTAATGTTATGTGTGCTACGACCATCTAAGGAAGGAACCGGGATTTCCCCTTCTTCATCTAAAAATGTCGGAAAGGAAACCCCATATTTTTCTTTGATTTCTTTCGCGTTTTGACGTGAAGTGTGTAGTAAACGCGATAAATCACTCGTAATTAAATCGCAACCATAGGGGATATCACGAGAAAACTTTAAAATACCGTCAATGTAAATACCCACTGACATAGTTTCTCCGCCTAGATCCAAAATCAAAGCGCCGATATCTTTTTCTTCCTGTGTAAGCACCGTGTCAGCTAAGGGAACTAACCCGTAGAAAGTACCATCAATTTTGTAGCCGGGCCGTTGAATGGCTTTAGCCAAATTGTTGATGTGAGTGGAAGAACCCGTAGTAATGTGAACATCTACTTCTAAAAGAGAACCTTCCATTCCTTCAGGGTTGGTAATGCCACGTTGTTTATCGATAGAAAATCCTTGCGTCAGAACATTGATAATCTCGTTATCATTTTTAATTGGCATGGCTTTGGCATTTTCGATAGCCAAGTTCATATCAGCCTGCGTAATTTCTTTGTCCAGCCGAGAAATATTATACGTTCCGTGGTTACTAAATGATTCCAAATGAGCGCCTCTAACTCCTACAAACAGATTGCTAATTTCCTGATTACATTCTCGCTCAATGCTACCCAACAAATGCCTCACAGCTGCAGAAGTTTCCTGAATATCTGACACCATTCCTCCGCGAATTCCTTTACACGGAACGCTTCGTCCGGAACGTACTTGCAACGTATTGGTTTCTGCATCGTGGGAGGCTGCGATACACGTCAATTTACCACTACCGACATCTAATCCTGCAATTAAACTTGTTTTCGCCATAAAAACCACCTGATAAAATCTATTGTATGTATTATAAAATTTAATAAGCAACCGCGCCAGCTTTTTTTAAACAAAAAACACCTTTATCTTTACAATTATGCTTTTTTGGGTGTTAAAAATATCTTTCCATCTTCAAAAAACCGAAAATCCAACACAAACGGGAGCTCATATTTTCCTCGGCTAAAAGCCATAATCTGGGCGGCCCGCGTGGCTTTCTGTTTTAAATGTTCAATTTTTCCAAAATCAATCTCGCAATTATCCGGAGTGAACATTTTAATCGTATTATGCGTCAAATCCATCTTCAATGTTTTAAATTCCAACTCACGTCGTAATTTTAAGGTATTCTCTATCAAGTCCACTAGTTCTGGGCTTAAACGGTCTGGAATTTTCCCTTCCAATTCTATTGAAGGAACCCATTGGAGAGAATTCGGGGCATCTTCCAAATAAATCACGCTATCTCGGTCTATATATTTTAGAGATTGATCCGGCAACACAAACTTAGCCACTGGAACACGTCTTTCTACGGTAATAGCCAACGTCCCTTTCAATAGTTTTCGCTTGACGGATACACTTTTTAACATAGGGTACTTGGTCAAAATAGAATCCCGCAGAAAAATCGTATCACGAACTGACAATTCTTTTCCCTGCCACGGTTGAGCTATTGCGAAAATTTGTTTATTCAAATCG
The DNA here is from genome assembly GCA_947305555.1 of uncultured Elusimicrobium sp. Taxonomy (GTDB): domain Bacteria; phylum Elusimicrobiota; class Elusimicrobia; order Elusimicrobiales; family Elusimicrobiaceae; genus Avelusimicrobium. The sequence goes on along the minus strand of CAMZDW010000018.1, from coordinate 8,599 downwards.
CCACTTACCCCTTTCACTACAATCTGGGTTGGTTTCCAATTGGAAAGTTTGGCCTGTACCAACCGTTGGTATACCTTGGATACGGCCATTCCCCCCCCAATCAAAAGGCCTACCGTAATCAGCAGAAAAAAGAACCTTAAAAAAAAGGCTGACCCTTTTTGCCGACGAACAACGCTCCTTTTTTTACCCAAGGACACCGCTGATGGTCGATAATAGTCATACCTTTTCATGTATGTAAACCAAAAAAAAGAAATGGGCGGAAAGGGACTTGAACCCTTAAGGACTTTCGTCCATACGGTCCTGAGCCGTACGCGTCTGCCAATTCCGCCACCCGCCCAAGTGTATATATTGTAGAAAATTCCAGACTAAAAATCCAGTAGTTTATTCATACACTGGGAGCATTATTTATCAAGTATGTAGCAGGTTTAGAAACGGATTTTGTTACGAAAATTTTGCTCCATTTCGCGGTTTAAATCCCGTTTTTTAAGCGTTTCTCTTTTATCTGCCACATGCTTACCTTTAGCTACGGCCAATTTTAACTTCGCCCAACCGTCCTTGAAATACACTTCTACCGGGACTAAGGCATACCCTTTAATATCAGCTTTAGAAGCCAATTTCCGCAACTCTTTTTTGTTAAGCAGTAAACGGCGCGTACGCGTGGGATCCGGCTCTGTTAATGAATTAAATTTGTAGGGTTTTATGTGCATATGATAGACATACCCTTGCCCATTTTCTATACGCACAAAACTCCCCTCCAGGCTAAGCTCTTTTTGGCGGACCGATTTTACTTCCGCCCCCAACAAGGCTACCCCAGCTTCATACGTATCTTCTATGAAATAATCGTGGTAAGCTTTTCGGTTGCTACACACCACGAGCACAGACCCTTTTTTCGTCATAGCCATATTATAGCAAAGAAAAAGCCCGTCCGCGGCAAAATGCGGACGGGCTCAATAAAACTTTCTGTTTAGTAGGGTTTTGTTGCCGAATAAATTTGCAAAGAATCACAAATTTCTTTTCCCTTTCCCTCTGAGCCGTTACAGGCCAACGAAGCTCCTTTACCCGCCGTTCCGTGCACATAAGGATTCCAAATCATGTAGTCAAATTTGGTTGTCACGCTGCGTGTCGCTACTACCCCGTAACAATTTGTACCCGGAATTACCGCATTAGTCGCCTTGTTAAGTTCGTAGATAAAGTCGCGCGTCGTCAGCGTTTTACCATCGGCACTCAACTCCCCTGGGAAAGAAACAACCAGCTTGGCAAAGCTGTCTGGGCACGAATATTCCGGTCTACCTGAACGTCCGGCCGCGTAAGCATATACGGCATCGTTGAAGGCTTTGATAGCCACCATCGCTTCTGTAGCACGCGAGCGCTCCACCGAGCGCATGTACTTCGGCAGGGCGATGGACGTTAAAATCCCCACGATAAGCACTACCGTTAGTAATTCAATCAAGGTAAAACCTTTTTTCATATTTTCTCCTTCCTTTTAAAATTTTAATGAAGCAACCCGGGCCGCCGCTTGCTTGGTTAGCTGCAGCGTATTGAACGCAGTCAGACGGAAAAATCCTTCTCCACACGTTCCAAAACCAACCCCGGGAGTTCCCACCACTTGGGCCTCTGTTAATAGTTTATCAAAAAATGACCAAGAATCCAGTCCTTTTGGAGTTTTGAGCCAAATATAAGGCGCATTGACGCCGCCAAAAGCGGTCAATCCGGCTTTCCGCAAGGCATTTAAAATAACTTCGGCATTTTGTCGATAGCCGTCAATCACAGCCTTAATTTGCTGTTGACCTTGGGCAGAATAAACCGCTTCTGCCGCGCGTTGCACAATATAAGGGACCCCATTAAATTTGGTTGTTTGACGCCGCAACCACAAGGCATGCAAGGAATGCAACATTCCATCTGCCGCCGTTACTTGCACTACTTTGGGAACGACCGTATAAGCACAGCGTGTACCGGTAAACCCGGCTGTTTTGGAAAACGAACGAAACTCTACCGCCACTTTTTCAGCTCCCGGAATCTCATAAATAGAATGTGGAATTCCCGGCTGAGTAATATAGGCCTCGTACGCGGAATCATACAGAATAATACTATGATGCTCGGAAGCATAATCCACCCATTTTTTGAGTTCTGCTTTAGAAAGCGTAGCTCCCGTGGGATTATTGGGTGAACACAAATAAATAATGTCTGCATGTTCTTTAGGAAGCTGGGGCACAAAATTATTTTCTTCGGTGCACGGCAAATAAATCACCCCACCAAAACGTCCATTCTCAAAAACTCCGGTACGCCCGGCCATGACGTTGGTATCTAAGTAAACCGGATACACCGGATTTTGAAGAGCCACCTTGCATGAACTAGCAAAAAGTTCTTGGAAATTGGCGACATCACTTTTAGCACCATCACTGATAAAAATTTCATCTGCGGATAGCGGAATTCCTCTGTTTTGATAATCGTGTTTAACGATTGCTTCGCGCAAAAAAGCATACCCCTGCTCAGGCCCATAGCCACGAAATGTTTCTCGCTGCCCCATCTCGTCACTTGCCCGGTGTAAGGCTTCTACCACAGCCGGAACCAGCGGCTGGGAAACATCCCCAATCCCTAAACTGATAACCGATTGATTTGGATGTGCTTCTTTGTAAGCGGCCACTTTTTTTGCAATGGTGGAAAACAGATAGCTTCCCGGTAACTTTAAATAATTTTCATTCAGTGCCGTCATAAAATATAATCTCCTGTAAAAACTTTTTTGGCAGGGCCTGTCATAAAAACATGACCTTGCTCCGGCCACTCAATTCTCAAGTCGCCCCCGTCTAACTTCACGGTGACGGTCGAATCCGTATACCCGTTTAGAACACAGGCTACCGCCGTCGCACAAGATCCGGTACCGCAGGCCTGCGTAATGCCGGCTCCCCGTTCCCACACGCGCATACGCACCGTGTGTTTATCTAAAACTTGTACAAATTCAACATTTGTCTTACGTGGAAAATCAGGACTGACTTCCAGGGCAGGCCCCCATTTTTCAAGAGGCGTCTTAGATATATCTTCTACAAAAATAACGAAATGAGGATTTCCCATCGAAACGGCCGTACCGATAAACGTTTCACCCGCGGCTTGTACCGGGGCTGCAATTGCGCGTTGGTTGGGGTCTCCCGTCATCGGGATTTGGCCGCGCATCAACCGCGGGCTTCCCATATCAACACGAACCCATCCTTTGGCTTCATCCACCACTTCCGTAATAATGGGTCCGGCCAAAGTATCTAACGTAATTTGTTTTTTCGTCGCAAAACCGTTTTGCAACCAATGAAGCGCCACACACCGCGAAGCATTACCACACATTTCAGCTTCACTGCCATCGCTATTAATAATACGCATCCGAACGTCGCCTTTATCCGTCGGCAAGAGCAAAATTAGGCCATCGGCTCCAATCCCTGTTCGCCGGTTACACATAGCTATAGCCAAAGCTGAAGGATCTTTAACCGACGTAGCTTCCGCGGTGTCTAAAAATACAAAATCGTTTCCTAATCCATTATATTTGGTAAATTTCATAGAATTATTTTATAAAATTTTGCTATCTTGTTCTAAAATAAGTGTTTGGGAGAGGAAACGATGGAATTGGACCGCGTAATTAAGGAGCGAAGAAGTGTCCGTAAATTTTTAAATAAGCCGGTGGAACGGGAAAAAATTAATGCTTGTCTGGATGCAGCCCGGCTAGCACCTTCTGCCTGTAACTCACAACCTTGGCATTATATTGTGTTGGATGATCCACAAACCAAAGCTGCTTTTTGCCAAGAAGTGTTCGGCGGAGGATACCACACCAGCCAGTGGGCAACAAGCGCCCCGGTACTCGTTGCTGTGGTATCGGATAAAGGCAATATAATCAGTCGATTAGGGAGTTTTTTACGACGAACTGAATTTTATTTGGTAGACCAGGGAATTTCCGGGGAGCATTTTGTCTTACGCGCACATGACTTGGGGCTTGGTACTTGTTGGATTGGTTGGTTTAACACGAAAAAGGCCGCTAAGTTTTTTAAATTACCCAGCGGCAAACAAATTGACCATTTATTTGCGGTCGGCTATCCGGCAGAAACTCCAAAACCACGTCCACGTGCTAAACTGGAAGACATCGTTAGCTATAATAAGTTTTAAATAAGAAAGTCCCGATTCACGGGACTTTCTTATTTTTCAAATTTTTCTACAAACCAGCGGATAACCCAGTCCGGCTTATAGTCAATGATTTTTTTGTTATGCGGCGTGTAGCTTTCCGGCGGGGCAAAAATTTGTTTTTCGCGCGGCAAGAACGGATAAATATAATCGGTCACTACTTCTATATTGGGGTACCACAAGTTGTGTACTTTTTTATCAATCCAATGTTGAAGCCCCAAATTAGGTAGGCCAAGCCCGGCAGAAGCCGCCCAAAAAACGGAGTTAACCGCAATCACATATAAAGGGAATTCCTGTTTGAGCAGGGAAAGAAAATGCCACGTTTGGTTAATGGTAAATTTTTTAATATCAATTTCCAAATAGTCCGGGTTTTCCGTCGGCCCGCCTTTGGTTACGCTCATTACAAAATATCCGCGTTTAGTAAGTCCTTTGGCAAGTGCTTGCATGTGCGGATACACATAATTGGACCCGCGCGAATCTAATTGCAAAAACACGATTCCTTTTTTGCCTTGCGCTTTAGCGCGCACCAAGTTGAGATGCTCCGCAACCACCGGGGCAGGCTCTTGAGGAAAATACATCACCGGAGTCGGGACTTCCGCCGGAAACGGCAAATTAAATGTTTCTAATAAACTAATCACACGGTGCGTAACGGCTTTGCCGTACTGATAATAAACGGGAATTGCCAAAAAGCCCTCGGGAATTTGTTTAAGTGCGTCTTCGTAATCGTAATTTTGCCAAATGAGCGGATGACGAGAACCATTAAAATAAAACACACGATCAAAGTTCGGGTTTTCTTCCAATAATTTCCCGACAATCGGCGAATTATTGCGGTCAAACTGTGCGCCCACATAACCGTAAAAAGGGATATTTGGAAACTTTTTTTTCAGTTTTCCCCACACGGGAGTCGTATATAAATAATCGCCAATGCCCATAAAAAAGATAAACGCAAACCCTTTTACGTTTGGATTAGCTTTTAAGGCGTTTTCCAAATTATAAAAAACGTGTTCATGACGATAGAGCGGGCGGGAAATGTGATACCAATTTTTATCCGTAACGGGCGTATTTCTTTTAGATTGAAAAGGCGCGTCGAACTGATACCACGCCGGCGTGCAGGACGGCACAAAAAATAAACTCTTATGCACTAGCCAGCGCCCAGTTTCATAAGCCACACAAAGCGGCCGATGCGAACGGAGAAATTGTTGGAATTTACTCATATAATAAGTATAGCAAAAACACGCTATTTAAACCTAAAACGAATTTTTTGGGGGTTTGCGCAAAAAATCCCAAAATTCTATAATATAAGGGTCCGGATTTTTCCGGGTTTTGTGCGCAAGCACAAGTATCGTTTTAAATTAAAAAAGGAGACTTTCTACTATGGCTAAATTAGTTGCTATGGACGGCAACGGTGCAGTATCCCACGTCGCCCATGCTACCAACGAAGTAATCGCGATTTATCCGATTACCCCGTCCTCCACAATGGGCGAAATCTGCGACGCCAAAAGCGCCAAAGGTGAAACCAACATTTGGGGCAATGTTCCTTCCGTAAGCGAACTGCAATCTGAAGGCGGTGCTTCCGGTGCTGTACACGGCTCGCTCGTAGCCGGTGCATTAACCACCACCTTTACTGCTTCGCAGGGTTTACTTTTGATGATCCCCAATATGTACAAAATTGCCGGTGAACTCACGCCGACCGTTTTCCATGTGTCTGCCCGCGCGATTGCCACCACCGCACTTTCTATTTTTGGTGATCATTCTGACGTAATGGCCGTACGCCAAACCGGCTGGGCTATGCTCTGCTCGGACAATCCGCAAGAAGCCATGGATATGGCCTTAGTAGCCCAAGCTTCCACCTTGCGTGCCCGCGTTCCTTTCGTACATTTCTTTGACGGTTTCCGCACCAGCCATGAACTCAACATGGTGGAACCCATCAGCAAAGAACAAATGAAAGAAATGATCGACGACAAATTAGTCGCCGAACATAAAGCCCGCGGCTTAAACCCGGAACACCCGACGGTACGCGGTACCGCCGCCAACCCGGATGTTTATTTCCAAGCGCGCGAAGCCGTCAACAAATTTTATAATGCTGTGCCCGGTATCGTCAAAGAAGAAATGGCGAAACTAGAAAAATTAACCGGCCGCCATTATGATTTATTCCAATATTTCGGTGATGAAAAAGCCGAACGCTTAATCGTACTGATGGGCTCCGGTGCCGACGTTGCTCAAAATGCCGTAGAAGCCATGAAAGGCGAAAAAGTGGGTGTACTTAAAGTAAAACTCTTCCGCCCGTTTAGCATTGCGGATTTCATTAAAGTAATCCCGAACACCATTAAGAAAGTTGCCGTTTTAGACCGCACCAAAGAACCGGGTTCTTTAGGCGAACCCTTGTTCCAAGATGTATGTGCCGCTTTCTTAACCGACGAAGCCAAAGCCAAATTCAAAACCACTCCGCTTATTATTGGAGGCCGCTATGGTATTGGTTCAAAAGACTTCACTCCTTCTCACATTAAAGCCGTGTTTGACAACTTAGCCGCTAAAGAACCGGTGAAAGATTTTGTCGTCGGCATCAATGATGACTTGACGCACAAATCGCTCCCCGTTGCCAAACTCGAAAGCAAGGCCGGAAATGATGTGTTTGCCGCGTTGTTCTACGGTTTAGGTTCTGACGGTACCGTCGGTGCCAACAAAAACACGATGAAAATTATTTCCGCCAACGGATTCTTCGCGCAAGGTTATTTCGTCTACGACTCTAAAAAATCCGGGTCTATGACCACCTCGCACATCCGCTTCGGTAAAAAATACATCCGTGCTCCGTACCTCATCCAAGCGGCTGATTTTATCGGCGTACACATGTTTGACTTCTTGGATAAATACGACGTGCTTGGTAGCGCTAAAGAAGGTGCCACCGTGCTCATCAACGCGCCGTATGCTGCGGATGAAATCTGGAACCATTTAACCGCGGAAGTACAAAAAATCATCATTGATCGCAAACTCAAAGTTTACACCATTGATGCTTCCGAAATTGCTTTAAAAACCGGTATGGGAAGCCGCACCAACACCATCATGCAAACCGCTTTCTTCGGGATTGCAGGTGTCATCCCGGCCGAAAAAGCCATTGCCGATATTAAACACGCCATTGAAAAGACGTATTCCAAAAAAGGTGAAGAAGTCGTGCAGAAAAACTACAAAGCCGTAGATGCGGCCTTGGCGGGTTTACACGAAGTAAAATATCCGGCTAAAGTTTCTTCCACGCTTCACACCAAAGCCCCGGTTCCGGCTTCTGCCCCGGCGTTTGTTAAAGACGTTTTGGGCGAAATGATTGCCGGCCGCGGCGATGCACTTCCGACCTCAGCCATGCCGGAAGGTGGCGTATTCCCGACGGGTACCACCCAATACGAAAAACGCAACATTGCGATTATGGTTCCTCAGTGGGATCCCAACACCTGTATCCAATGCGGTTTCTGCTCCATGGTCTGCCCGCACGCAGCCATCCGCATTAAAGCGTACGATGCAGATGCCTTAGCTAAAGCTCCGAAAACTTTTAAATCTGCCGATGGTAAAGCTGACCTCGCCGGTAAAAAATTCACTGTACAAGTAGCAGTGGAAGACTGCACCGGCTGCGGCGCTTGTGTATTTAACTGCCCGGCTAAGAACAAAGAAAACCCGGAAAAGAAAGCGCTGAACATGGTGCACCAACTTTCCGTGCGTGAAGATGAAATTGACAACTACGCTTTCTTCCTCAGCCTCAAACAAGCTGACGTGAAAACGAAGAAAGAATCCGTCAAAGGTTCTCAAATGAAACAACCTTTGTTTGAATTCTCCGGCGCTTGCGCAGGCTGCGGTGAAACCCCGTATGTCAAACTCTTAACGCAACTATTCGGTGACCGCTTGGCCATTGCCAACGCGACGGGTTGTTCCTCCATTTACGGCGGTAACTTGCCGACTACTCCGTACTGCAAACGCGAAGACGGAAAAGGACCGGCTTGGGCCAACTCCTTATTTGAAGACAACGCCGAATTCGGTTTAGGTTTACGCTTAGCCTTTGACCAACTCAACCACGATGCTAAAGCCTTGCTCGTAGAAGCCAAAGAAAACGGCCTTAAAGAACAAGCTGCTTTGATTGACGCTATTTTGAACGCCGATCAAACCACGGATGCCGGCGTAGAAGAACAACGCGCTCGCGTAGCCGAACTTAAAAAAGTGATGACCGCTTGCGCTGAAAAAGGTTGCGAAACCTGCAAACGGTTGTTAAGCTTAGCCGACTACCTCATCCGCAAATCCGTGTGGATCTTGGGCGGTGACGGTTGGGCCTACGATATTGGTTACGGCGGTTTGGACCACGTATTAGCTTCCGGCAAGAACATCAAAATCTTGGTGCTTGATACCGAAGTATACTCCAACACCGGCGGTCAAATGTCCAAAGCCACGCCGTTAGGTGCTAAAGCCT
>CAMZDW010000017.1 GCA_947305555.1 uncultured Elusimicrobium sp. | reverse complement strand
ATTTCCTGGAAGAAGATTGGTTTTACGAAGCCATGGTGGAAACGTATATTCCGCTACTCAACGTATTTGAAAACCTAACCGAAGAAGGAACCGATTTCCGCCTGACCATGTCGCTCACGCCGCCTTTGTGCAACATGATGGAGGATCCTCTTTTAATAGACCGTTTCCGTCATTATTTGAATCAACGCGTGGAACTTTCCCAAAAGGAACTCAACCGTACCCAAGGAACGGAATTTGAAGGCGTTGCGCGAATGTATTTTAATAAATTCCGCCGCTATCAAGAGTTATTTGAACATCGCTATCACGGACATGTTTTGGAAGGATTTAAAAAATTCCAAGACATGGGCAAGTTAGAAATTATTACTTGCTGCGCTACGCATGGTTACTTACCTTTGATGGTGCACAAAGAAAGCGTGAACGCTCAAATTAAAATTGCCGCAACCGATTACCGCAGCCGTTTTGGCCGCAATCCGCGCGGCATTTGGTTGGCCGAATGTGCGTACAATCCGGGTGACGATAAATTTCTGCGTGATGAAGGCATCCGGTTTTTCTTTACAGAATCACACGGAATTTTGCACGGAACACCGCGCCCGAAATATGGCATCTATGCCCCGGTATATTGCCCGCAAACCGGTGTGGCGGCTTTTGCACGTGATATGGAATCGGCCCAGCAAGTTTGGAGTGCTGAGTCCGGCTATCCCGGCGATCCGCGCTACCGCGAATTTTACCGCGACTTGGGCTATGATTTAGATTACGATTACATTAAACCGTATCTCCATAGCGACGGTGTCCGCCGCAATATTGGCATGAAGTATCACAAAATTACCGGCAAAGTAGCCCTCAACCAAAAGCAGGCGTACGATCCGTATGCCGCACGCGAAGTGGCCGCACAGCACGCCGGAAACTTTATGTTCAACCGCCAAAAACAAATTGAATATCTAAGCACGATTATTGACCGCAAACCGCTCGTTGTTTCCATGTATGATGCGGAATTATACGGTCACTGGTGGTATGAAGGAATCGATTTCTTGGAATATTTATTCAAGAAAATTTATTACGATCAAGATGAAATCAAGCTCGTTACACCCAGTGAATATTTGGAAATGTATCCGCAGAATCAAGTGGTACAACCCTCTATGTCCTCCTGGGGAGACAAGGGATACCATGACGTATGGCTCAACAGCGGTAATGACTGGATTTATCGCCATCTCATCAAAGCGGCCGAACGCATGATGGAGCTGGCCAATAAATTCCCGAATGCTTCCGGGCTTTTGCGCCGCGCATTAAATCAGTCCGCCCGCGAACTCGTGCTGATGCAATCATCCGATTGGGCATTTCTTATGACGACGGGGACAGCAAAAGAGTATTCCACCAAGCGCACGAAAGACCACATTCAACGCTTCAACGAACTGTATGAACAAATCCAAGGTAATCGCATTAATGAAGCGTATGTCTACGAATTAGAACTCAAAGACTCTATTTTCCAACAAATGGATTATAATGTCTATTCGTCTGCTGCTAAAGAAGCCGTACTTAAGAAATATTAATTCCGGTTTTCCAGACAAAAAGCCCGGCTCAACAACCGGGCTTTTTGTTTGGGTCTAAGGGCCTAATTGCAATTGGGTCTAAAGACTCTCGCGAAATCCTTGTAAAATTTTTATGATTTAATATATGAAATATCGTTATCTATTACCAGTTGTATTTTCTAGCATATTATTCCCTTTTGCCACCGCAAATGGACAAAAGGTTCCGACTCGTCTCGTGACCCAAATTCCGAAACAAGCCTTATCGTCTGAAGCAATTGAAGCTGCTGCTGCAAACATTAATCTTCCCATTAAATATACGCCAAAGACGCTTAAAACTATTGCGACGGCCAACCCATTACTAAATGTGGTTACCCGAGCCGTAGCTTATCAACACGAATCACTACAAGCAAAGGAGACTTTATCCCTTTTTGTGAATGGGGCTCAGCACAATTTGACTCCTTCGCAAGTAGCTCTCGATACACCCGGTTGGAAAGATCCCATTGTAAATCAAAGCCTGGGACTCTATTTAAAAAACGCAATAGAAGCCAACGATTATGAAGCTGTCATTAAGGAACTGAAAGAATATTATTCTATTGACGAAAGTGATTCTTTTGTATTTGATATCCCGGATGATGTGTTTGCTGCCAATGCAGTTAATTACATGACACGTCACCCACATAAAATCACTTTGCGTCTACGCGAAATGTTGTCTTTGCCTTATTGCAATTATTTTAAGGATGCAATCAACCGTTTCATAGCAAAAGATAATCTTTCCTTATCGGATCAGGAACTCTTGTACAACTTACTAAAAGAAGCACACCGTGTACATGTAACTTCCTTGGCAGAAACTAGGGCAAGTAGCACTATTTTTGTTCCTTATCGAGCTTACCAAACAATTACTGAAGCAGTGGAAAAATTTGTCAATGAAACAGGTCGTTTTCCCCGCTTTAATGCAGGGCCGGAGGAGCGCAAATTGGCAATTATGGCAGATATCCTGTTGGAACATGCCGAAGCCCATCTCATTCCCCCTATTGATGAGTTCGTTAACCGGCTGGAAACACTACGGTTGAATAATCCTCTTCCTATCTTGACCAAGGAAAGACTGCAAGAAGAGTTATACCAATACATGAAAGATACCGGCTCTTTATTTCCGTTATCTTGGCATTCGGGCGGTTATAGTGAAAGGGAAGCAATTCTTGATAATTCCTACCGCTATTGGCTGGACAAAGAATGGGCGCAAACTTGCGTTCTGGTAGGAAAACTCCAAACACGGTATTTTGACGAAAAACATTAAGAAAACCGTAAATTTGTTGAAACAAAGGCACCCTCCCCAATCAGGGAGGGTGCCTTTCAAAAAACAATCTCTATTTATATTCTAATTTAACCAACTTGTATTGCTTAGGCCCGCGGGGCAAAACTGCTTCAAATACTTCTCCCTCTTTTTTGCCTAATACTCCGTTGGCTAACGGTGATTTAACGGATAATAAGCCCTTATCCGGATTAGATTCCATGGAACCTACCAAAGTGTAGGTAAATTCGATGCCGGCATCTACGTCTTGGATAGTTACGGTAGCTCCGATACGAGCTTCGCTTTTATCCACCGCCAAATCATCGGTAATTTGACAATTGCGCAAACGGGTTTCTAATTCTTGGATGCGTAACAATGTTTCGGCCTGCTTTTCTTTGGCAGCATGATATTCTGCGTTTTCTTTTAAATCGCCTTGTGCAGCCGCCTCTCCAATCTCATTAGATAATTGTGCCTTAATTGTTTTCAAATCTTTTAACTCATTAACGAGTGCTTCATACTTTTTACGGCTTACATAAAATGTTTCTGACATAATTTCTACTCCTCTACTGCTTTTAAAAGTGTACAATTTTATGTACATTTATTTCAATGGGACCTAATTTGAATATTATATAATCGAATTATGCACAAAAGATTTCTCTTACTGCTTTACTTGCTCTGTACTACCCTGCTAGTCTGGGCAGAGAATGATCATGTAAAAATCGCTCGGGAAAATGCAGCAGCCGTAGTAGCCATTAATACAGTGAAAGATGATGCCTCCACCTTTACAGGTACAGGCTTTGTTTTAACACCTGATGGACTTATCGCTACCAGCCGACACGTGGCTGAGCATACCCTTTATATGAACATAACATTCAATAATGGGACGGTATCCGGGGAAGCTGTCCCTATTGCCGCGGCCGGGAATGTAGACTTAGCCCTCCTAAAAATACAAGCGCAAAATCTCCCTACCGTGCATGTAGCTGATTCCTCCTACGTGCAGCCAGGACAATCGATTACCGTTATTGGAAATCCGCGCCGGTTGCAAAATACTATTAGCTCCGGCCTCATTAGCCAAATTCGTCAAAAGTCCGATGGTATTTTGTGGCACCAAATTAGTGCGCCTATTTCTCCCAGCTCTAGCGGCAGTCCCGTCTTCAACGCTAATGGTGAAGTTATTTCTGTAGCCTTTGCCAGTTACCCCGGGGAAAATAATCAAAATTTAAATTTTTCAGTGCCTTCTATCTATTTATTGGAATTGGTCCAAAAAGCCGGCTATACGCTTCCGGAACCAGAAAAAAAGACTCCGCCTTCTCATCCTGTGAATCCTTTTTTGAGACATATCCAACGTTCTTGGGCTATTGTCAAAAGTTGGTTTCAGAAGGAAGACCCAGTTAAAAAATAGGTCAAAAGGCCCTTGTGAAAAGTCCCTCAATTCGGTATACTGGTAATGTAAAATGGGTTCATGGTATGCTGATTGAGTGAGGTTCGTATGAAAAAAATTGTTAAAATTTCGGCCACTGTATTGTGTGTTGTAGTTGTTCTTTTTTTATTGCTTCCATTTGTGCTATCTCCGGTAAACAAAAATTTAGGAAATTCTCAAACGGACGAACAAGTTGCCGCCACTCCACAAGTTTTTACTTCTAATCCACTCACCGAATTAGTAAGGCGCATTGCTAAATTATTTGGAGGTAAAAAGCAAACCTCTTCGCCTCAGCAAGCCCCTCTTCAACCCCTTACCGAAGCGCAAGCAAATGCCCGATTTGGCACCGCCATTAATCCGGCCGGAGCTCCCTTGGACCAAGGGGTTCCCTACGAAGAAACTCCTTTGTCACAAGAACAAAATTTTCTGAGTAATTACGGAGATGCTTCCCTTCAGAATGAAGAAGGGGAATGGGTCCTCATCCGCCAGACAACACCCGAAGGCCTAACAGGTGGTATGCATGAAATTAACGCTAAGGATAATGCCTATGACCGTTACATCAAACAAGAACGATCTGCCCGTTTTACTCCGACTGCTCAAGTAAAAAAACAGCAAGAAGTGCCGGATTCTAAATTAGCCCGCTTTTTCCAGCCTATTAAAAAATTCTTTGGTTTTGAAGGAGGAACTCCCGTAGGTACAAACCAATTAGATGGAGCCCTCGCTTCTGGCGCCGCCAAAATGGGGAACTCAGACCTGCTGGGTAAAAACACAAAAACTCCGCCAAACAGAAAATCTAAAATTTCAGATCCTTCCTTCGCCGGACCTACCGATTTACGTAATGCTTATCCTGGGGGAAGTTCTTCCGGAGATGGAACGGCTGAAATAATGGATATGCTTTCACCCGATAAAGTTGCCGAAGAAGCGGCCGCCATGGTTGCCGATTCCAAGTATCCAAATCCTAAGGGGAAGAAACAAAAAGCCGAACGTGATGAGTTCATGGCCTCTAAACGGGAAGAATATCGCCAATATGCTTACGACAGAATGAAAAGACATCTGCTCCTCCAAGCCAATGGACAAACAGGAAAAGATTTGCTCTCTGCGACTACGGAAACCTGTCACGGTGGAGGCAGTAATGCTTTTATTAGCTCTAGTCAGGTTTGTGATCCCAATCAACCAAAACTAAAGGATAATTCCAATATAGAAGCCTTACGCAAGCAGTATCAGGAGCAATTTGAAGCTCAATTTTCCCGTCCAATGCCTGACATTCCGCTTACTGTTATTTTATCTAAGGCAGATCCAAACACGTTGCCCTCTGCCATTGAAAATGATACAGCCGCAGAGATGTATCAATATATGTTAGCGAAAAAAGCGGACGTTTGTAGTTCCTCATCTTGTTATTGGGTAGCCAATAATATGCCAAAAGAGGGACAACCGGGAGCTCCGGAAGTTCGTCTGGAAAACACAGTTCGACCTTTCGGCCACTTGGCAGGAGATCCTTTGGGAATATTCCCGCAAATACAAGAAAATTTCGTTCGGGAAACGCTACTTAACTTACCGGGAGATATGCCCGAGGATCAGCGTAAAGAAGAAGAGGAAAAAGCACGAACGGCCGTTCCTGCTTACGTGCTCTATACCAAAGATGAATTAATAAAGATACAACAAAGAAATAACCAACTTTTAAAAGCTGGAAAAACTACTAGAGGCACCCCTCCATCCTTAAATCCCTTGTTAGAAGGAGGATCCATTCTTTACGTATCTTCTGAAGGAGACGGAGTAGACTTGTTTGAAGATCTTGGCCGACATCCCTGGTTCTTCGTCGGTAAGCAAGCTCGGGCCCTGAATATAGAACAGAATCCTACTGCCGTCGAACGAGCCAACCAAATTGGCCAGGATATAACAGATTTATTGCAATTTGGGGCACAGGTACACAACGAAATTCGTTCTATGGCTGCTCGAGAAACTATACAAAACCGAATGACCCCCATTGTTAAGCAGGCAAAAGAAGAACTGGAAGAAAAAACGAAAGAATTTAAAAAATCCAGGCTCCTTCCATGAACAAACTTTCTCTATAAGTTTTTCCCCCGGTAAAAGCCGGGGGTTTTTAATTCAACAAAATTTTCCCATTTTCCCCAAAAACGGGTATAATGAAAGAGTATTTAAAAATGCTTTATCCTTATAAAACAAAACCTAAGGAGTTTACTTTATGAAAAAATTTGTTCCCGTACTCATTCTTGGTACAGTTTTATTATTCACGGCTTGTCATAATAAAAAGTCCCCCTACAACCGAACGGATGACAAACAAGACTACGAACACTTTATCAATTCACATGTATTCGCTGCCTGTCTAAACGAAGCAGAACCCTATGCTCTGTATTCTTTAGCTAAATTAAATAAACGCCCTTCTAAAAATGATCCTAATTATAAGGTCACTTTTACAAACGGTCCTTGTAAAGGCCGTGTCAAATGGACGACTCACGTCATTTTAAAAACCGAACCGGTAGAAGCGGGTGAACTTCCTACAGGCACCTTACTTTTACGCAACTATTGGAATCCGGCAGATCCCTACAACCAAGAAAAAACGGACCGCTGGCATATTGGCGTAGTCACCAGTAACGAACGTACTAAACAAGGGATCGTAGATTTGGCCTTTCCGCGCGATAGCCATGATTTTAATCCAGCACGCGAAGGCATTTATTTACACAACACGCGTTACATCATCAGCCCAGAAGTGAAAGATGTACGTACATTCATTCATTAAGAGGAGAATTCGTATGAATCGTCGCTATTTTTTGACATTACTTTGCTGTATTTTTATTTCCACCGCTTTGTTTGCCGCTGAAGGAGATCCTATTAGCTTACAACCTACGCTGATTGATGTACCCACTGCAGACACGCTGGACCGCTATCAAACATCTTTTCTCACCCGGGCTTATGACCACGGAACCGTGATGGAAACCATTGATTTTGGGGTTTATCCGCGCATCAATATAGGCGTATCGTTAGCAGCACATGAATTATTAGGTTCTTCCTCTTCCGTACGCGTTTTGGACCCGGATTTTCAAGTAAAATGGAAAATTTATGATGGCAATTTGTACTTACCGGCTATTGCGATTGGATACGATGGACGCCGTTATGGATATGGCTACGATAAGAATCGTGTTTACACCCGCGCTAAAAGATATTTAGACAACCGCAAGGGAGGCTACCTAACTTTTACGCGCGAAATTATTATTCCCGGTTTGCACGCTTCGGCCGGGGTCAATATGTCCGATTTTGATTTTGACCAATTTTACGGATTTGCCGGTATATTCTATACCATTTTGGACCAAGTCAGCTTGATGATGGAATGGGATAACATTCACAATATGCGCGATTCCCGTTGGAATGCAGGTGCCCGATTTTACTTACATCCTTCCCTTGCGTTGGATGCAGCAGTACGGCGTATTGGACGGGGCAATGAAAGCGAGCGAATTTTACAAATCCGTTATGTAACCACATTTTAGGAGATATTATGACGGAACCCTCTGTCCAACAACCCCCATCCAATTTAAAACGCCGCACTATTTTTATTAAGAAAAAATTGCAGCTACGCTACATGCTGCTCATTGTGCTAAGCGTTCTATGTGGACTGAGCATTATGGCTCTAGAATTAACGGCTACGCTCAACGATTTATTCGATAAGTACCCTGTGCTTGTACAGCCCATCTACGACCAATTTATTCCCATTGTGGCCTCTTTCTTCTACAAGATTATTATCTATGTGCTATTTGTGGTTCTTATTTCTGCTATTCTATCCCATAAGATGGCAGGGCCCGTTTACCGTTTTGAACAAACCTGCAAAGCAATTGCAAAAGGAGACTTCTCCCAGCGCGTTCGGCTACGCGAAGGAGATCAATTTACGGAATTACAAGATGAATTCAACAAAATGATGGACCGGGTGGAAGCCGAAATTAACAAGCACTCGGAAACGAAGGAAACAAAATGAAACGAATCTTTTTCGCTTGTTTGGCTATACTATTAGCAACCAGCTCTATTTTTGCTCAGAAAGAATACGGCCTCCGATTTTCCAGTTTAATTAACGACGACCTAACCCTGGAAAATGCCATCCGTTTAGGTTTGGAAAATAATACATCCTTCCTGGCCGCTCGACAAGAAATCATTATTGCAGAACAAAAAGTAAGCGAGGCCAAATTCCGCTACTTGCCTCAATTTGCTCTTCAAGGCACCGCTACTCTGTACGATTTGGACTATCCAATGGTATTATCCGACTCGGTGGCAAATCGTTTTTTACCGGGACGAGTCCTCTCGAAAAGTGAAGACCAATTCTACGGAATCGGTATTACGGCCACCCAATACCTTTATTCCGGAGGGCGTATTCACGGTACATTGAAAATGGCACGAGCGAATTTAAAACAAGCTCAAAGTCATTACGAGACGGTCAAAAACGGGATTGTTCGCGACATTAAAATTGCATTTACAAACCTACTGTTTGCACAACGCTATGATCAATTATCTTCCGAAATGCTAAGCAAAGCCCAAGATTGGTATAAAGGCAATGGGGGCGATTTGTGGACTCAAATCCGCTTGCGCGCTTTGTTAGCGGAGCTGAAAGTGAAACGCCAACAAGCGGCGCGCGAACTACAACAGGCCCAATTAGCCATGCTTGTCAGCCTCAATAAAGAATTGAACGCTTCTTTCTCTATCCAAGGTCAGTTTGAACCTGTCCAAACAGATTGGGATTTACCCCACTTAAATTTATGGGCCATGGAATTTAGACCGGAACTTAAATCCGCCTTATACGAATTAGAAGTGGATAATATTTCCGTGGACTTGGCTCTTTCAAAAAGATACCCTGATGTAATTTTAAATGGCTCTTACGAACAGCTCGGCACAGATTCCTTACACGATACCAACAAACAGGTTTCTTTGGCCGTACGATTACCCATCCCTTACAATTGGTCTTCGCAACTTACCCAGAAGAAAGCGGAACAGCGGCAAAGCACCTTGCGAAGATCCGAAATCGAAGATACCATCCGCATCCAAGTAGCCAACAGTTTCGCCTCTATGCAATTTTGGCAGGAAGAGGTATTAAGTCGCCAAGAAACGGCTTTGGAACTGGAAGATTTATTCAAACGGGCTGAAAAATCAGCCAGTAAAGCCGGAATATCTCCTTTAGAAGCACTCAAAGCCTACTGGCAAACCATGCACAGTTATTTGGAAGCCATTCGCCAAAATCGAATTGCGAAGGCCGACCTGGAATGGGCCATTGGCCAAGATTTATGAATTTTAGTGTAGTAAAACAACTCCTAAATGTAGGGGTTCTTCTTCTATTGTGCAGCGTATCCTCTTTTTCATTACCCACCCAAACAGAGGATGATCTTTTGCGGCAATGGATGTGGCAACAATTTATCCATTTACCCTCCCAAAATCGTCCTAAAATCGGGCTTGCACTTTCGGCCGGAGGTGTGCGTGGTTTTGCCCATGTGGGAACATTAGAGGTGCTGGATAATGCCGGCTTACCGATTGATCGAATCGCCGGTACCTCCATGGGCTCCGTGGTAGGCTCGTTATATGCAGCAGGCTTACCTACCGAAAAATTGTGGGATATTAGCGAGCATATTACAATGGATAATATCACCCCTGATTTTAATGTCATGGGTCTATTTCGTTTTCTGTTTGCCAAGAAATTACCCTCTTCCTCCAATTTAGTTAATTTTTTTAATGAGCAATTAGGCGATATCCAATTTGAGGATATGAAAATTCCATTTTCCTGCGCCGCCATGGACATCAAAACAGGAGAACGGGTCGTTTTTAATTCCGGTCCATTGGCAATTGCGGTGCGTTCCAGCATGAATTTGCCGGGTATTTTTGAGCCGGTCCAATATCGCCACCGGGCCCTAGTAGACGGAGCTGTAGTGGATTACTTACCGGTAGAATCTGTGCGCAGTATGGGTGCTGATTATATTATCGCGTCTGTCACTCCACCTGATTTCTTTTCCACCACTCCGCAAACGGTTGCTGCCTACTTGTTACGCGTGGGTGATGTGCGTGGAGCTGCAATGATTGAAGAAGCCGCTCAAAAAGCTAATTTCGTACTTACTAATCGCGTGCTGGATATTGGCACTCTAGAACTAGATAAACTGCATAAAGCGGGCGAAGTGGGTGTCATTGAAGCTCATAAACATTTGAAAGAATTACAGGAAGACATTTTATTATTTGGGTTACCTTATGTGCTTAAACCGTAACAATCTTTTATGGATGTTTTTTATCATTTCCTGGCTGGGTTCGGGGTGTTCTTCCGGATTTTTAGGATTAGCCCCGGTTGGAGACCGTCGGGAATATGTCGAAGCACGTACCCTGTATGAACAAGGAGCATACGAACCAGCCATTGCGGAGTTGCAACAATACATCTATAAAACAAAAAACGTAAAGCGGCGCGAAGGACGCGCTTATCGCTTACTGGGGCTTAGTTATGAAAAAACGGGGCAGCTGAATAAAGCCCTGGAGGTATACTTGGAAGCGCTTGAATTCCACCCTAAGAATGTTCCCCTTTTATTGGAAGCGGCCCGGCTTTACCAACAAACCAATCTCACCGACCGCTCCATCGCTCTTTACGAGCGCGTGCTGGAAGAAGAACCCGATAATTTGGAAGCTCTTTCCGGGCAAGCGGCCAATTATGTTTCCATGGGCTTTTATTCCAAAGCCCGCTATTTTTATGACCGTTTTTTTGCACTCAACCCTGCAGCAGCGCCTCAATATCGGGCCCGTTATGCGCATACCTTTTTAGCTCAGCGCAATTATAAGCAGGCATTCATCCATATCACCATGGCCTTGGCACAAGAACCGGAAAACCCCGATTTTTGGCTACTCAGTGCGCAAGCACACCGGGGGCTTAATCAAATCAATCAATCTCTTAAAGATTTAGAAACCGCACTTGTGTTAGCACCGGACCGCATGGATTTACTGGGCCAAAAAGCGTTATGGCTTTATCAAGCCAACCGATATGAAGAAGCTAGGCAAACAACCTTGAAAATGCAGACTATAGAGCCTACCAGTTCACTTGCGTTATTTGTCCAAAGCCTCCTAGCTAAAAAAATCGGAAAGGAGCAACAAGCCCGCCGGTTATTACAGCAAATCGTAACACAAAATCCGACTTCTTTCATTGGACGAACGGCCAATCAATTATTAAAAATGTAATCTTAAAAGACCCCTGAAAACAGGGGTCTTTTAAGTAGAGAAACACGTTGTTATTCCGGTTTCGGAATTAAAGGTTTTCGCCCCGGTTTACGGTCTTGAGGTTCCAGTTCTACCTCATCTACCAACATAGAAGGAATCACAATATGCCGATCGTATAACTCCGGCTTGCCACCTACCGCTAAAATATCTCGCAATACCCGGGCGGACATATTTACTTCCTTTAACCCGACCACATATTCTTTATGGCCATCTTTTGTATAAATACGTTCCAAAAGATTGGGAGCGCTTTGTTTAATGTAGCAGTATTCTAAATTCAGTTCTTTGCAACGGGCTAGTAACTTGGCTTCCATTTCCGCATCACTAAAAATCTGTGTAGGTTCTACAAATACGTTCGTCGGGCTCTCCCGTACATCACCCATTTCCGTTAGAACCGCATGCCCATTACTCTGATGACCCTTTTTTAGCGGCCGCTGGGAAAAAGGCAACGTTTGTAAGCGGCCGTCTGCCACCAATACAAGATCTTCCGTAGGGACTCCTTCCCAATCAATTTTATTAAAAAGAGCTAAGGCGATCCCTTCGTAAAACTCCTCTTGCGGCCGGTCATAAATGGTAATGCCAGGAGAAATTAATCTACGCCCTATTTTTTTACGCCAGGGGCTGGCAAAGGTATCCTCATCACTATCCCCAACCAAAAAAGGCGCCGTATTTTGTAAATCGTCCAGCAACCAATTCGATAATAAACGAGCCGCGGGAGCTGGCTTATACAGCACCGGCCCCAGGTAGGCTTCTGCTTCTTTCGCTCCGTAAAGTTTTTGCAAGGCATCCAAAAAATCGTGGATTTTTTGTTCGGCTCGTTGCAATTCTTCTTTCGAAAAATTACGCAAATAGATCCGTTGGCCTTCTAGTTCTTGATATCCGTCCGGTTGACGGAATTCGGCCGCTATTCTTACCCAGTATAATTGCTGGGAAACCTGGGATTTTCCCCCCCGGCTATTTAAGTAATAATTATCGGTTTGCCCTTGGCCAATTACTACTGAGAAATCTTCTAAAAAAGATTTCTCCTTCCCCCAGGAAGACACTTTCTTTACCCAATCTTCTAAATAGGTTGCTTCCGGAAGTTGCCAATCAGGGATATCTCTTATAAACGTTCCTTGCGCAGAGGGTATCACATCCGGCAGGGTTTCTTTCATATTCTTTTTCCGCTTATATGCCCTCTTTTGCTTTAATTGTTCTATTGCCGTCAAATATTCTTCGTTCGAAGCCAGCCACAATGCTTGACGAATACCTTCATAACTATTAGCCGCCGTTGAAGAAGCTTTTGTTGCCAATCCATAACCATAATGCGTTTCCACAAAGCCGGTATTATTTTCCTGATCATTACCCACTTTTAACAAGATAGATGCCGACAGGCTTGGGGCGGAAATTTCTTCCGCAGAAAACGGATACAAAACACCTAGGGAAGCTTTCCTAGAGAAAGCATTTTGTACTTGTAGCCGGTATGCCACATAATAGGGTTTGACTTCGTTGGGCAAACGCAATTCAGTAAGGGTTCTTTTCATCTCATCTTGCATGGCCCGGAAAATCATTTCGTTTTCCACTGCTTTTGCACACAGAGGGCTTGTTACACAACAGAATATGACAAACGCAATTAATTTTTTCATTTTTTCCCTCCATTTAAAATAGCCATCGGTGACAATAAAATCGGAGGCTTTTGAGAACTTTTAGCCGTTTTTTCAATTTCCAAGGCTTCTAGTAGCACGCTTGGAGCGATGCTGGAAACAGGAACCCAACCGGACTCTGCTCCACAGCTTCCGTTAAATACGGCATAATCATCTGCGGCCATTTTAATTTTACTAAAGCTAACTAGTGGGGTCCCGACAATATCCGCGCCACGCACCACTTCTTTGCGCCCATCCGGATACAACCGATAAACGTATTGGGCCTCTAGTTTAAACACTTGAGGCATATTGGTATCGGTCATTGTAAATCCGCCGGACAAATCATCAATTACATAACCGTACGGCTTTCCTTGACGTTTAATTTCTTCCAATAATTGTTTTTCTAGTTCCTCGTAAGAAACGGTCTTGGATGAAATCAACCGGGTAACCCCCATCCGTGCAACGGCATTTTTACCTATACTGCGGCGGCCGTGGCCGTTGGAAACAGGGAAACCCTCTATGGGACTACTACTCATCAAAAATTCACGCAAAACCCCATTTTCTATTAGGGTAACCGGACGCACTTTAACGCCTTCATCGTCGTACTCATAGAAACCCCGCAGAGGTTCTCCATTAAAAGAAGCCAGTGTAGCATCATCTACAATAGTAATGAACGGAGCGGCTACCAATTGCCCCACTTTGCTGGTAAATGTTTTACCAAAGGTATTTAACTTCTGCCGATGACCTTCCATGCGGTGTCCCAGTACTTCGTGCACAAAAACAGCCATGGCCCTGTTTTTTAAAATAGCCGGAACGGTCACGGGATCTGCATCGGGCGCCTGAACCAATTCTTGTAACTCTTTCAATGATTGTTGTATATCCGCGCGCAAAGAATCTGCCAATGGCAATTCTTTATCACTTAAGACGTCGTAGGCCTTTCCGCGCTGTAACACTAAACCATCCGCCGTTTTTCCGGTCAATTCATAGCTAAGACGCACTCGGAGAAAAGGAGTAACTAGTTCGGTCCCTACCGAATCCACAAAATACCGATGACCTTGTGTTACGTTAAAGAAAAAACCGCTGTCTAACACTTCCTTATGCCCGCGTGTCATATTAGAAAACTGCAGTAACATTTCCTTGATGCGCTCGGTATCTATACTGATTTTTTCCTGCCGATGACAATAGGTAGATTTAGGCGGAAAAACAAAATCATCCGAATTATCTTGCCGCTCGGCGGCAGCTTGGTTATCGGCCTGAACTTGATCAAAATTTCCTTGTACATGCTGAATCAAAGACTGGGTTTTATTCCATAATTTTCGCCGGAAAGCCAAGGAATCTTTTCCGTAGGGTAAAGGAACTGAAAAATCTTCTATGTAGGATAACGTATCCCCCTTTCGTAACGTACGACTATTGTCCATTTTAGGACTGCCGGCCCGGGCCGTTACTTCAGCGATGCCGTCTGTATAATTTTCCTCTCTATAGATACCATCCGTATCTACAACCAACGAGTACGCATCTCGTTCTGTATACGTATAAGATAAATAATACACCGGAGGCTTTTGTTTTTTATACGTTTTAAAACCACGTTTCAGTTCGGCTTTCATTAACGCAATCGGCAGCTGTTCATCAACCTTACAATTTGACTCTGCCTGTATAGGTAAAATCGCTGCTAAAAGAAAGAAAAAAAGACTAAAAATACTCCGCATAATCCCCTCCATTGGGGAAATTATATCATAAATTCCTCTTGGACCGGAATTTAAAAAATGGTATGATATTTAATATGCTGAGGTAGCTCAACTGGCAGAGCAACGGTTTTGTAAACCGTAGGTTGTGGGTTCGACTCCCATCCTCAGCTTTTTTGTTTTCCGTTCATTGGTATAATTCCTATATCCTGGAGAATTTTATGGAACCGGTTTCAGCGTCTGTATCAATTGCTTTGTGGATTGCCTTTTGGGTCGTAGTCATTGCAGCCTTATTTATTGATTTAACCGTATTAAACAAACATCATGGTCACGTATCTATGAAAGAAGCAGGCGTGATGGTAACAGCCTGGGTTTCTTTGGCCGCGCTATTTGGGGGCGCTATTTGGCTTTTTGAAGGGCCGCAACATGCTCTGGAATTTTACACCGGCTACATTTTGGAATACTCTCTTTCTGTGGATAACATGTTCGTGTTCATTATGATTTTCAGCTATTTTGCCATTCCACATGACCTGCAACCCAAAGCACTATTATGGGGTATTTTAGGTGCGGTAGTATTGCGTTTTATTTTTATCTTTTTGGGAGTAAAATTGATTTCCCTGTTTGCCTGGACTATTTATGTATTTGGGATATTGCTGCTCTTTACCGCTTCCAAAATGCTTTTGCAAAAGGAAGATGAAAACTTTGATCCTTCTCAATCTTTTATCTTAAAAATTTTCAAAAAAGTAATGCCGCTTAAAACTGATTATCACGGAGAAAATTTTTTTATAAAAGAGGGCGTGAAATGGTTTGCAACCCCACTATTGGCCGCGGTACTCGTTATTGAAATGAGCGATTTAATTTTTGCGGTGGACTCTATTCCGGCCGTTTTATCCATCACGCAAGATACTTTTTTAGTCTATTCTTCCAATATTTTTGCGATTATTGGGCTACGCTCCTTATATTTTTTGTTATCGGGAATGGCAGGCAAATTTCCGTATCTCAAATACGGAATTTCCATTATCCTGTTTTTTGTGGGTGCCAAAATGCTCCTGTCGAAAATCGTTCATATCCCGGTAGTGGTTTCTTTGGGAATTATCGTAACGATCTTGGCCTTGGCTATTTTGGCTAGCAAATTATTTCCCCCAAAAACGGCCCAGGGCTAGACACCCCGCTCATTATTTATTACAATATAGAGGCTGAATTTATCTTACTTAAGAAGGAAGGACATTATGGCTTATAAATGTGCAGTCTGTGGCAAGGCCTCCGTTTCCGGCGGTTCTTACAGCCACTCCAACTTACGGACGAAACGGACTTTTAAACCGAACTTGCAGAAACAAAAACTCGTGTTAGACGGAAAAACGCAAACCGCGTATGTCTGCACCAGCTGCATTAAAAGCGGTTTAGCAAAAAGACCTACCAAATAAGTTTTGACGGAACAAGCCCACACCTATCAACCGTTGTGGGCTTTTTGTTAGAGAGGGCTTAACTACGTTTTTCAATAAATTGACAGTGCCGGTTTTAGCCGGTTTATTTCTTTTTTCGTACGCGCGCGCGGAAGAAAATGTACAGCCAGAACTGGACCCCAACGGTCCGTGGATGGTGTGCCGCGTATCAGTCAGCGGACTAAAAAATATCCGCAAACGCACCGTTACAAAAGCAGGCAGCGCCAAAAAAGGGGAATTGTACGACCGTTATCAAATAGCCGAAGATATCCAGGATATTTCCGCGTTAGGGAATTTTAACAGCGTCCAAATCGACATCACCCCCATCTCCGGTACGCGCAAACCCAAAGAAGGCCCTGCAGAAGCGTATCCCTGCCACGAGATAACCTATATCGTAGAAGAAAAACCTATTTTTGACCATCTTTTTTATGAGGGGCGCAAACACTTGGGCAAAGGCGCTATCACCCAAGCGATGACGCTTAAAATCAAAGACCCGTTTAATGAAGCTAAATTGCAAGGCGATTTGGAACGCATTAAGGCCAAATACGCAGAAAAAGGGTATATTAACGCGCAAATTTCTTATGAATTGATCCCCAATCCGGAACTAAGCATTGTATATGTGAAGTTGATTATTGAAGAAGGGGACCGCGTCCGCGTAGGAACGGTAACTTTAGACGGAACGGATGAACTCCCTGCAAAAAAAATCATTAAAAAAGCCTCTAACCGCCCCGGAAAAGTTTTTAAACCACAAAACTTGCAAAAAGATTGGGTCAAAATGATGCTCTACGGCCGCAACAAAGGCTATAGTGAATTTAATTTAACACAACCCCAGATTAATTTTAATCCGGAAAAAACAGAAGCCTCTATTGCGTATCAGTTGACGGAAGGGGAAAAGGTAGATTTCGGGACCGTGACGTTTGAGGGAAATAATGTTTTTACCCCCGAAGAACTCCAGAAGCAAGTATTTTTCCGCGAAGGCCACCTGTATAACCAAAAAGATTTTGATGACACTATCTCCGCTATTCAGGAACAATACGCCAACAAGGGTTATTTACAAGCGCGTGTCACCCCAGTAAAAGACATTTCAAACGGCAAACTAAATTTAACTTTTGATATCGCCGAAGGGCATATCTTCTACATTGATCACGTGGACGTAACCGGTTACGAACATACTAAAAAGTACGTTTTTACGCGTGAACTCGCCATCCATCCCGGTGATTTATACGATAATGCCAAAATCCGCCGCAGCCAAACGAAAATCTTGAATTTGGGATTTATTAACGATGTGCAAATAGATCTGCAACCAACGGCCGATCCCCAAAAAGTAGATTTAGACTTTAACGTAGTAGAAGGCCGCCCCGGTATGTTCACAGCCGGGCTCGCCATGAGCTCCATGGACGGATTGTATGGGGAATTATCTGTCAATCACATGAACCTCTTTGGGCGTGCCCAACGTCTTTCGTTGCGTACCCTATTCGGGAAAGAAATTTTGGATTACACCATCAGCTGGTATGCTCCTTGGATTTACGATCATCCTACTTCCCTGGGCGTGGATTTATTTAATACGCGCCGCTACCGTTCTTTCTCCACCGACAACCAAGCCTACACCGAAAAACGTATCGGTGGCCGGGTCAAAGTAGGTCCCCGTTTTAATGATGATATTTATCAACTTTCGCTGGGTTATTCATTTGAAAATATTGATATTTATGACATTGAAGAACGTTTCAAATGTACCGGAGGTTCCAACCCCGGCGAGTGTATTGCGGAAGGAAAAACCAATCTTTCTACCATCAGCACCGATTTTGCCATAGATACACGCGATAATATTTGGGATCCAACCACCGGTTGGCGTAACTCCTTAGGACTGGCGTTAGCCGGAGGACCGATTGGCGGAGATTTGGATTTGTGGTACTTAAATGCCCGCTCCATCTTTAACTATACGGTCTGGAACGTGGGTGGCAATTATCCTATCGTATTTGTCCTCTCCAATAAATTTGGCTCTGTAAGGACATACGGCCGCACCAAGGAAGTACCTCCCTTTGAAAAATTCTTCCTGGGAGGAGCTGATACCATCCGCGGTTACGAACGTGCCGGAGAAATCGGCCCGGAATACGGCGGCGACATGTACTACGTACTCAATGCAGAACTTCGCTTCCCACTGGCTCGGGAAGGGCGGCGTAACATGGCTCAATTTGCCTTCTTCTTCGACTTGGGCAACTCATGGAATCACTTTGATGATTTGGAATTTTCGCTCGGGCCGGAACAGGACCAATTCAAAGCGGGTGTCGGCGTAGGGCTTCGCTTTACAACCCCCTCTTTGCCCATTCGCATTGATTGGGGTTATGGGTTGAACCACCGCCCCGGAGAAGATCGTTCCCATTTCTACTTTAACATCTCTAACATGATGTAACTGATTATGAAAAAAATAGCAGCTCTTTTACTTCTCTTGTTTCCCCTGGTTGTGAACGCACAAGCAAATGCGGATACACTAACCCCGGAAGAAGAAGCGGCCGTGGCTGCTATTTTGGCCAAAAACACTCCTGAAAAGCCCTCTTCTCTTGCAGCAGACAAGGAAGATAAAATTGTGCTTCCGGAACAAACCAAAACACAATCATTACAAGCCACCACTACCGGATCCGATACTGCTGAAGAAGCGGAACAGGCAGAAGAAGAGCCTGAAGATTCCACTCCCAAAGCCAAATGTTTGACCGTTGCCTTTATTGATATTGACGAAGTTTTTAACGAGCATCCGCGCACGATTGCCGTTAAATCGCAAATTCATTCAAAAATCCAAGCAAAAGAAACCGAAGTGCAAAACGCGCGCGAATTAATCACCGTCTTGCAACAAGAAAATGGCCGCCTAGCAGAACAACTGCGCGAGCTAAAACCTTTTTACGCACGCATCGTAGTGGAAGCTCAACCCTTGCAGCCCAAAATAGAAGAACCGGCAGACACGCTCGTTCTGGGGAATTTACTTAACCGCCTTACTTTTTCCGGTGCGGAAATTTTGTCCACTAGTCCGCTCAACACACCGGCCCAACTGGAAGATTTGCAAAACAAAATCGGAGAGAATAAAAAAACAATTGCCGAACGGGAATTTTTTATTGATAATTATAAATATGCCACCCGCGAAGAAATTTTAAATTTAGAAAAAAAAGAAGTACAGGAAATTTTGCAAGATATTTACAAGGAAATTAAGTCTTTCGCCAAGAAACGCAACATTGGCGCCATTGTACGTAAGGATGAATTACTCTATGGCCAGGCCCCGGTGAATGTGACGAAAGATTTTATTACCCGGCTCAAAAAATCTAAAAAATACCGCAAACGCGGAAAGTAGAGGTGTCCATGAAAAAAGCACTTACTGTCGCTGAAATTGCTCAAATTACCCAGTCCCAAGTAACATCTAAAACGGACGTAACCATTAGCCGTCTATGTGCATTGGAAGATGCCTGCGAAGGCGGAATTTGTTATCTTACCTCCATTGATAAACCGGAACTACTGAAAAATTTGAAGGCTTCCGCTCTTATTGTGCCCGAAGAAGCACAAAACAAAGAGTTGCCTTTTTCCGGCGCGCTTTTATATGCAAAAAATCCGGAATGGGCGTTTATTTTGCTCATGAAATACGTGGATGCACAACGTCAAAAACATACACCGGGCATTCATCCTACTGCTGTAATCAGCCCAAATGCTAAGCTGGGGCAAAATGTGTGCGTTGGAGCTTACACGGTTATTGAAGACGGCGTCACTGTTGGCGATAATACCGTGATTTTTCCACAATGCTATATTGGTAAAGATGTATCCATCGGGAAAAACTGCTATCTTTATCCGCAAGTGGTTATCCGGGAAGACTGTGTGCTCAAAGACTACGTCATTTTGCAAGCGGGAGCAACCATCGGATCGGACGGTTTTGGATTTACTTTTCACGAAGGGCGACATCAGAAAATTCCACAAATCGGGAATGTTGTGCTGGGCAACGACGTGGAAATACAATCAAACACGTGTATTGACCGTGCCAAATTAGCCAGCACGGTCATTGGGGACAATACAAAGATTGACAACCTCGTTCAAGTAGGCCATAATGTACGGGTAGGACAGGCAGCCATTTTCTGTGCACAAGTAGGTATTGCCGGAACAACGGAAATCGGCAACGGAGTGATTTTGGCGGGACAGGTTGGCTTAGCCGGACATATGAAAATTGGTGACCGTACCCAAGTAGGTGCCCAATCCGGTGTGATTGGCGATTTACCCGCTGGGCAAACCTACTTCGGCTATCCGGCCATGCCACAAAAAGAGGCCTTTAAACAACTAGCCATTTTGCGCAAACTGCCGGACATGTACAAAGATTTTAAAAACCTTAAAAAGGAAATAGAAGAAACTAAAAAATTATCTTTTTGGGGAAAACTCAAAAAATTATTAGGACGTTAATTTATGCGAAAAACGCTTTCTTCACCTGCTGTGGTAAAGGGAATTGGACTGCATACGGGCCTTCCTTCTGTGATGACATTTAAACCATCCCAAGATGGCATTACTTTTTTGCGTACGGACATTCCCGGGGCCAAACCGATTCCGGCTTTGGCTGATTACGTAGGTTCCACCTTACGGGGAACCAATTTAAAAAATGATACGGCCGAGGTATGCACCGTAGAGCATGCCCTGTCTGCATTACATGCACTGGGAATCACGGATGCAGCTGTGGAAATGGACGGCCCGGAACCACCGGTAACCGACGGAGCGAGCGACGTTTACGTAGAAGCCTTGCAAAACGCCGGTCTGCAAGAATTGACTTCGGAGCAGCCGTTGCTTAAAATTGTGCGTAAAATTACGTACACAAGCGGCCCTATTTCCTACAGTGCCGAGCCAGCCGACAAGCTGACTTTTACTTTTGTGTATAAACACAAACATCCGCTTGTTTCCTATCAGGAATATACGCTGGAATTTACGCCGGAAAATTACATCCGCGAAATTGCCCGTGCACGCACATTTGGTTTTGAAGAAGAACTTGCTTTTCTAAAAGCGCACGGTTTAGCAAAAGGGGGCAATTTGGAAAATGCCGTTATCGTAGGTAAGGATAAATTCCTAAACGAGTTACGCTTTCCCGACGAACTGGTGCGCCATAAACTACTAGACTTAATTGGAGACCTGAGTTTAACAGGATATAAGCTCCCCTCGTTAAAAATTGTCTGCACCGGTGGGGGGCACAAACACAACGTTATCTTTGCTAAAATTTTAGTAGCCAATGCGGAGGAAAAATGAGCAAGGAACTTTCGTTAAAAGAATTTTTAGAACTTCCCGTGCAAGAAATTTTGGATACTGATTTTATCCAAAAACAAATTCCGCATCGACCTCCATTTCTACTGGTAGATGAAGTACGCGTGCTGGAGGCACGTAAAAAGTATGTCGGCGTACATCGTGTGCGGGCCGATGAATATTATTTTAAAGGTCATTTCCCAGGGCTACCTGTCATGCCAGGCGTACTTATTGTAGAAAGCATGTCTCAGGCGTTTGGCGGGGCAGCAATGCAATTTGTCTCTAAAGGAAAAGGCGTTCCGCTGTTCTTAAGCATCGAAGAAGCTAAATTTCGCGGTGTCGTAAAACCCGGCAACGTACTGGAAATGCCTATTGAAATTTTACGGCTTGGAAAAATTTCTAAAATCCATGCCGAAGCTTATGTTGATAAAAAACTGTGCGCTCAAGCCACACTCAATTTTATTTTAGGAGAACTTCCCCATGACTAATATTCATCCCACTGCGGTCATTGATCCCACCGCTAAAATTGATCCCACTACTACGGTTGGCCCTTACACGGTTATCGGGCCCAACGTGGTCATTGGAAAAAATAATAAAATTGGCCCATTTTGCGTCATTGAAAATACTACGATGGGTGACGGCAACGAACTGATTGCCAGTTCCTTTATCGGTGTCAAACCGCAAGATTTATCTTATAAAAATGAACCCACTCGTGTAACGATGGGGGATGGAAACCAAATCCGCGAATGCGTGACCATTCACCGCTCTACGGATATTAATAGCCCTACTTCCATTGGGAACCATTGCTTACTGATGGCCAATTCCCATATTGCGCACGATTGTCACCTGGGAAATAATATCATTATCGCCAACAGCACCGGAATTGCCGGGCACGTGATTATAGAAGACCGTGTGGTTATGTCGGGCATGGTGGGTGTTCACCAATTTGCGCGCATAGGCACAATGGCAATGCTTTCCGGTGGCACGATGTCTCCCTTGGATGTTCCTCCTTATTGCATTGCGCAAGGAGAACGAGCCCGCTTGGTAGGATTAAATATCGTCGGGATGCGCCGGGGCGATCTCTCGCGTGAAACGATTTTAGAAATTAAACGTGCTTACAAATTTTTGTTTAGAAGTGGCAAACGTTTAGCCGATGCTTGCGCCGAATTGGAAGCACAAAAACCATGTGCTGAAGTACAACACATGATTGATTTTTGTAAAAATTCACCGCGCGGCATCACCGGCGCGAAATTATCCATGAGAGAACATGACGACTAAAATTCTCGGTTTGATTGCCGGCGAAGGAAAAATGCCGGTCTACATTGCCCAAAAAGCTAAGGCGGAAGGCTACCAAGTATTTGTGGCCGGAGCCAAAGGGAACGCTTGTGCGCAAGATTATCAAACGTGCGCAGATGTTTTCCAACCGCTGCGTTTGGGGCAATTAGGTGCATGCATCCAATTTTTTAAAAAACATGGGGTTACACGCGTCGTGATGGCCGGGCGCGTACAACACACCTCTATTTTTTCCAATTTAATGCCGGATTTGCGTGGAGCTAAATTTTTAGCTTCTCTTAAGAACATGCAAACTAAAAATATCCTCTCCCGCGTAATGGATGAATTTAAAAAAGACGGCATTGAATTTGCCAGTTCCGCTTTATTTTTGGAGCATTTTCTTCCCCCGGCCGGCGTACTGACAAAACGTCAACCTTCACCGGAAGAACAACAGGTAATTGATTTTGGGTTTAAAACCGCAAAACAAATTGCCGGGCTGGATATTGGCCTTACGTGCGTAGTCAGTCAAAATGCGGTGATCGCCGTAGAAGGCATGGAAGGAACGGACCGCTGTATTTTACGTGCCGGAGAACTTATTCGGGAGAAAGCAGAAAAAAAATCTATCGCCGCGGTTGTAAAAGTAGCCCGGCCAGATCAAGATGCCCGGTATGACTTGCCAGTTCTGGGCAAAGGAACCATTCAAACACTGGTAAAATCAGGCATTGAAGTGCTGGCCTTTGAAGCAGAAAAAACATTGGTCCTTGACTTGGAAGAAGTTGTCCAAGAAGCGGACAAAAATGGCCTCTGCCTAGTAGCCGTTAATTAGTTTTTAGAATACAGCTTTTAAAAACCGTCCAAAAATGGGGCGGTTTTTTTGATGGGTATTCTAGGGCTGTTTAACTTGCCATTCAAGCTAGTTCTTACGGCTCAAAATAGCGTTTCATATCAAATACCGGCTTATCCTCGCAATTTAGAATTGCTCCCTCATAAAAAACAACCCTTTTCAAGTTGCTTTCTTTATGGTACTATGTAGGAGGGAATTTCTGCTTACTTGCAGAAAGCTTGCCGTATTACTTTATTATATAGAGGATAACACACTATGAGAACACCTATCATTGCCGGAAACTGGAAAATGCACAATACGATTGCCGAAGCAGCCGCACTTGTCTGCGCACTCGCGAAGGCTGGAAATAAAAATAATGCAGAAATTATCGTCGCACCTTCTTACACTGCTTTACACATTACCACCCGTCTAACTAAAGATACCGAAATTCAAGTCGCCTGCCAAGACATCCACTGGGAAGATAAAGGAGCTTTTACGTCTGCCATTTCTCCTATTCAAGCTAAAGATGCCGGCGCAACGATTACACTGATCGGCCACAGCGAACGCAGAAGCGTTTTTGGCGACACGGATGAAATTTTAAATAAAAAAGTAGCTGCTGCTATGCGTCATGGTTTGAAAGTTATCTTCTGTGTTGGAGAAACTTTAGAAGAACGCGAAGCTAACAAAACGATGGACGTTATCGAAGGCCAACTGAAAAACGGTCTTGCTGGTTTTACCGCGGAACAATTAAACGGAATTGTGATTGCTTATGAACCGGTTTGGGCCATCGGTACCGGCAAAACGGCCACGCCTGACCAAGCGCAAGAAGTACATGCGGCTATTCGCGCTTATTTAGCCAAAACATATGGAGATGCTTTTGCCCAAGCCACTCGTATTTTGTACGGGGGTAGTGTAAAAGATACCAACGTAGATGAAATTATGGCTAAACCCGATGTAGATGGTGCCCTTGTTGGAGGCCAATCGCTCATCGCCGAAAAATTTGCGCGCATTATCAATTTTAACTAAATGGAGCCATCTATATGAACCTGGCAAAACTGATTGACCATACCCTTTTAAAACCAGCTGCCACCCAGGCAGATATTGAACGTTTGTGCAATGAAGCACGTCAATATGGTTTCTGCAGTGTATGCGTGAACCCGTACTGGGTAAAATTCGCTAAGAAACAACTGCAAGGAACCGACGTAAAAGTATGTACGGTCATTGGGTTTCCGTTGGGGGCTTGTTCCACGGCAGCGAAAGCGTTCGAAACGAAGGACGCTATTGCTAATGGAGCTGATGAAATTGATATGGTTATCAATATCGGCGCTCTAAAAAGCCACGATTGTGCAACCGTACTTAACGATATACAATCCGTGCGCAAAGCCTGCCAGGGACATATTTTAAAAGTAATTATAGAAACTTCCCAATTAACCGATGCGGAAAAAGTAACCGCGTGTGAATTATCCGCAGAGGCTGGGGCAGATTTTGTGAAAACTTCGACCGGATTTACCGGGAGCGGAGCAACCGCTGAGGATGTATCGCTTATGCGCCGTTCCATTCCAGGACATATGCAGGTAAAAGCTTCCGGCGGTATCCGTACCCGTGCCGATTTTGACACAATGGTCGCTGCCGGTGCTACACGCATTGGGGCAAGCAGCGGCATACAAATTGTAGAGGGAAAATGATCAATACTTGGGATATTATTTCGCGCTTAAATTCACAGACAGGTGGATTACGGTATACATTGTTGATTGACGGGACCGAACACGATGCCCGGTTAATCGCTAAAAAATTGCGTGGATACGTAAGCGCGCCGCAACCGGCCCAAGCTCCCTACGTTTATGCTTTCGCTTTGCCGGAAGATTTAAATGAAGACACTTTGGAACAAATCCGCGTAGCTACCCGTGAAGGAATAGAACAGACGAATAAGGTAAATCAATTTGTGCCGGGTGGTATTTTGGGAGAACCGTTATTTAACTCTGAAATTACGCAAGATGATAAAGATTTCCCAACATTTATGACAATGGATCCATCTGAAAGTTTCTTCCAAATGACACCGGAGGAAAGCAAACCAAAAGAAATTTCGTTGGATGATATAGACGTGACCGGGATTGAACGGAACCACATATCCTTACATTCCCCCGGCACAACGAATCTGGGGAATATTACTGGCTCTACGGAATTACCTAAAAGCACCCCCTCCGTGGCGCCGCCGCCTCCAACTATTCTTCGTAAGAAAAATAGTATCAACTTAGAAAATACAACGTCAATTCCGCCACAACCCCCTTTTTCAAACACAAAAATGGAAGCCCCTGCGGATAAGCCAGCCCATGAATCCACTTTGGCTCCTAAAGAAGCACAGAAAATAGACCTGGATTTTACGGTTCCGCCTAGTCAGGCTACTCAGTCGGATTTGTCTGCAACACTTGATTCAAAGTTAGAACTGGATTTAGATGCCCCAAATCAAAGTATTGAAAAAACAACCTCTCCGCTAACAGAAGAGCTTCCTATTGACCAGCGGGATATGTTAATCAAGGACATGGAAGATACTTTGCTCAACAAAATGCCGCAAGTAGAGGATATTTTTGCTGCGGAAACTAAGTACGATATGTTTGTGGATGCGGAAGAATTATCCGGTCCTGTTGCTCAACAAAAAAGAGATAGCAATATCACCAATTTGGCAGATGGAAAAGATAGTTTAGAGGAAACCTTTAATGTTTTTGAACAAAAAATAAAGGAACAAACCAGTATCATTGACTTGGAAGAACTGACGGCTATCACAGATCGCCTCTCTATCAAAGATATGGAATTTGTGAAACACGCCAACACTTCACCTGAGTTAGCAGCAGAAATTGCCGCTAACATAGCTGAAGAACAAGCTGCCCAAAATCAACCAAAAGCAGCTCCCGAGTCTAAACAAGCTTTTTCTCCGGCAGATGCCATTTTGAACACAGACCTGCCTGAAATTCCGCTGGTACGTCCAGCAGTACAACAGACCCCGGCCTCCAAGCCGGAAGAAGGGGATTTTATGGAAAACAAAACAAACGCAGAATTACCACAAGAAGTCAGATTGACGGATACTATGCCGCCTGCTCCGCCACAGAATCCAGTAACAACAGATCAACCATCTGATGATTTACCCAATATTACTATCCGTGAAACGGAAGTTAAGGCTCCAGAATCTTTGGAAAAAACATTTCATTTAACTACAACGTTAGATCAAGAGGTTATGCGGTCTCAATATCAAAAATCTTTCCATAATCCCCAAGATCCTGTACCCCCTCATCATACCGTATCTGTCACGGCACCTCTACAAGATATGAAACCTATTGAGCCGAAACAGCCTGTTGCGCCCGTACAGGCCGAGCAACCAGAGCCACCCATACCGTCTGTTGAACCGGTGGAACAGCAAGAACCTGTATTGC
>CAMZDW010000016.1 GCA_947305555.1 uncultured Elusimicrobium sp. | reverse complement strand
GCCACCCATACCGTCTGTTGAACCGGTGGAACAGCAAGAACCTGTATTGCCAGAGCCACCCATACCGTCTGTTGAACCGGTGGAACAGCAAGAACCTGTATTGCCAGAGGCGCCAGCACCGTCTGTTGAACCGGCGCAGTCTGAAGAACCTGTATCACCTGTGGAGCCTGCTCAAGCTGTACCTCAAACGCCATCTACACCAACTATTCGTTTGAAGAAGAAACCGGAGCCTTCTCCTTTACCAACCCCGGAGGAGGTAGCCCCGATAACAGAAAGGCCTTCGATAGCAGAACCCTCTCCGGCCCCGGCCATGGAAAATACGATTTTGCGTTTGCGCAGAAAAGCCGGACAGGAAGTATCCTCTTTGCCAGCACAACCGGAACCTCAAGTACCTCCTACGCAGACGTCAGCACAATATACAAAAGTTAATACACCTAAACCTGCACCGAGTGCAACCCCTGCTGTTAAAAGAATCTCAGAAAAGACAAAAACTATCGACCATTCTATCGAATTGCCGTTATCTGAACTCAAAAAACACAATTGGCCGCTGGAAGTTCCCTTGTTCCCTACATATACGCTGGAAAACATGGTGATGTCCGTCAACCGTTTTGCCCATGCTACAGCTATTTCGGTTATTGAAAACCCTGGAAGACTCTATAACCCACTTGTATTGCATGGAGCCACTGGCACCGGGAAAACACATTTCTTAAATGCAATTGCTTATGCGTTTTCCAAAAAATTTGGTCAGGAAAATATCTTCATGACCAATGGGGTCCGTCTATCTCGTGGGATCCAACGCTATGTGATGGAAGGCAACATTGAAAAATTTGAAAGATTCATGGATACCGTCAAAGTATTACTGATTGACGATATTCACTTGCTCGCTATTAACGAACAAAACCGCAAATATATTTCTACTTTGCTTAATAAGTTTTTGCGCGAACAAAAGCAGATTGTGATTACTTCTAAATATCCACCCGAAAGCTTAGCAAAATTGGAAGAATTAATCCGCTTCCGATTGGATTCGGGCTGGATATCCGAATTAAAACCAGCCGGAGGAAGCACACATTTAAAAATTGTGAAAAAGATGCTTTTGGAAAATGGGGTAGATTTGAACGATACCCAAATCAATAACTTCTTTGGCGGTTCCAAAATGACCCTGAGCACCACCATGCGCAATATTCACCGCTTGAAAGTTCTGGAAAATTTAATTTTCCCTCAACTCTCGGAAAATGAACGTTCACAGGCGGCTTTATTTGAAAAATTACTTGCCACCACCGGTGAAGATGCAGGTAGCGAAATTTTATCTAGCACGCCTGACGAAATCACTTCTATTTCCACCGTAGGGGATGGAGAATGGGGCCGAATCGGCTTCTTCTATCCGCAAAACTGTTCCAACATGATGAACTGGATGGTCTATGCCTTGCAACAGCGTGCAAAAGAATTAGGAATACCCGGTGGCTTTGAAATTACAGTTCGCTCTTCTTATGCAACAGAAAATATTATTTCTTCTGCATTTAAGATTGCAAATTTGTGCGATAATAAAAAACTCAAAGGCGCCGTCATTTTAGGTCCCACGCTCAATACCTGCGATCCATCGGTGCGTGAAAACTTCTATGATATTCTTACCCATATGTTGGAAATTATGCTTATCCGATGCGGGATTATTAACATGGAAGATGTACGCGCCCCCAGCACCTATGTCAAAGTATTGGCTGAATTGTTGAGGTAGTTCATGAAAAAAATTATCCTTCTTAGTCTTGTTACACTTTGTTTAACAGCGTGCACAGAGTCTTTAAAAACGGCTGTTCGCGAGGGAGCTATTGCGCCTTCTTTTAATGATACTCTCCTAACCGGAGATTATCTGTGGATTCGCGGTTTTGGGGCGGCTAATCCGTCCCATACGACCGATTCTCAACGCCGTATTATGAGCCGGGAGGCTGCGATTGCCCATGCCTATCAACGTGCTACCGAAGTGCTATATGGAACCGACTTGGAAGCACATGTACAAGTAGTAGATGCTGTTTCCGTAGGGAGCACCATCGATTCCTCCTCTCAAGGCGTGATCCAACACATGGAACTGATTTCCACCGAATACATGGATGATGGCGGATGTGCGGTTATCATGCGTCTGTCACGCGAACAACTTAAAAAAGAAGGGTTAGATCCGGAGATGAAAAAATGAGAAAATGGACCTCGCTAATTTTAGCCACTTTACTAACATGCAGTGCTTGTTCTTCCTTTCGCATTGGACCGAAAGGAGAGGGCGAATATGTTACTGCCGAATCATTAGTCCCGTATGATGAAAACAATTTGCGCTCTATGCGTAAAGAAGGTGTCGTTGCCGCCCAAAAAGCAGCTGTGGAAAAAGTAGCCGGCATTTTTATTTCTTCAGCTACTACCGTGGACCAGGCCCAACTGGTGGAAGATAAAATTACCTCTAAAACGGCCGGATTTATTCGCCGCAGTCATGTACAAAAAGCCTATCGCAAAGGAGATGATTGGTACACCAAAATTAAAGCGATGGTTCTAGTAAAAGACATTGGCGAAATCATCAAACAAAGTGAATCTGATGCGTTTGCTAAAAAGACTACTATTTTGGTTACTTCGCGCGAAATGAACGGCGAAGATATTTCTTTACGCC
The DNA here is from genome assembly GCA_947305555.1 of uncultured Elusimicrobium sp. Lineage (GTDB taxonomy): Bacteria > Elusimicrobiota > Elusimicrobia > Elusimicrobiales > Elusimicrobiaceae > Avelusimicrobium. Next base: position 24,819 of record CAMZDW010000016.1, on the reverse strand, counting down.
AAGATTGTAAACAAGCTATTTACCGCACCTTGAAAACACAACCCTATGCTTTGGTAAACGGGGATAATTTAAGCCAAAATAATATTGAAAATCCTAATCCCACGATTGATAAAGCTCGCGGGGAAGGCGCCCGGTTTGTGATTGTGGCAGACGTGCAAACTAACCCGTTAGAAACGCTCGCCACCGGCATTACTTCGCCCTTTAAATCTTATCGAGCTCGTGCCAATATTCACGTTTATGCTACAAACAATTATGCAGTCGTAGCGGAAGGGGCTCAACAGCAAAGCGGGTTGGATCCTCTGCCGGAGATTGCCGCTCAAAAATCCATTTCTGCGGCGTGCGAAGCTGCTGCTAAACAATTAGCCGAACCCATTAATGCAGCCATTCATTCTGCTAACGTATTTAATGTAACCATTAAAGATGTCAACTCAATTGAACGTCTTAAACAAATTCAGGATATTTTTAAAGATTTGCGCGAAATTGAAGATTATAACTTAGTGAAATATGCCAATTCCAGTGCTCAATTTGAAGTATCCGCTAATGTTGCTATGCCCGAAGAATTGGCCGCAAAAATCATTCGCAAATACAATGTAAATTTTACCGTGATTAATATCACGCCGTCAGTTATTGTGCTTAGTTTCAACTAAATATGCTTTCAACTGTTTGTACCGGAGCCATTCAAGGCATTGAAGGTTTTCCCGTTTCAGTAGAGGTGGACATTGCCCCAGGCATGCCCACCTTAGCTGTTGTGGGGCTACCGGATGCCGAAGTGCGTGAAAGTAAAGAGCGCGTGGTAGCTGCGGTACGAAACAGCGGTTTTGATTTTCCGTTAAAACGGATTACCGTTAATTTAAGCCCTGCCGAACTTCGCAAAAGCGGCACTCAATTTGACTTGCCAATTGCTTTAGGCATTTTGGCTGCCAGCGAACAATTATCCCCCCTGGCGCAGAAAAAACTAACAGATTTACTCGTATTGGGAGAACTGGCCCTAGACGGCACATTAAGGCCCTGTGCCGGCGTACTGCCCATGTTAATTTCTTGTAAAAAATTAGGGAAAACTGCCGTTATTCCCCCTCAAAATGTATTGGAAGGACAGGTATCTTCCGCTCCATTCATTACTCCCCATACACTTAGAGAGCTGGCTGATTATTTAGAAGGAAAATTGGAAACAGCCGCTGTTCAAATCAATTATATCCCGCCGGAAGAAGAAACAACCATTCCCGAAGTTGATTTTGCCGAAGTGAAAGGACAGGCGCTCGCTAAACGCGCACTGGAAATTGCAGCAGCCGGGGGACACAACGTGCTCATGATTGGACTGCCCGGCACCGGTAAAAGCATGTTGGCTAAACGCTTTCCGGGTATTTTACCGCCACTCACACAAGAAGAATCGTTGGAGATTACAAAGATTTACTCCATTTGTAACTTGATGGGAAAAAGCCGTCTGCTAACCAACCGTCCGTTCCGCGATCCGCACCACACCATTTCCAACGTAGCACTTATTGGCGGCGGTTCTACCCCGCGCCCGGGAGAAGTATCCCTAGCACACAACGGCGTGCTTTTTTTAGATGAGTTTGCTGAATTTTCACGCGCGGCGTTGGAAGTATTACGCGAACCGTTAGAAAATGGACAAGTGACCATTTCTCGTGCCAAGGAAACGGTTACCTATCCGGCTCGGTTTACCCTGGTAGCCGCGATGAACCCGTGCCCCTGCGGAAATTTAGGAAATCCGCTTAAACCGTGCACATGTTCCCCCATGCAAATCAACCGTTACAAATCGCGTATTTCCGGACCGCTGCTGGACCGTATTGATTTAACCGTTAACTTAAATCCGGTTAAATACAGCGACTGGAACAAAGTAAGCGAAGGTGAATCTTCCGCCCAAATCCGAGAGCGTGTACTCAAAGCACGCGAGATTCAGCGCAAACGTTTTCAAGGCACAAATACAACGGCCAATGCGTTTATGAACGCAAAACAAATCAAGGAATTTTGTCCGCTTCCTCCCGGAGCAGATACCGTGTTGGAATCTGCCATGCGCAAATTCGGCCTAAGTGCACGCAGCTTGGATAAAATTTTGAAAACAGCTCGAACTATTGCTGATTTGGATGGGAAAAAGGACATTGAAGTAAAACACCTAGTGGAAGTGATGCAATACCGTCCGTTAGACCGAAAGGGGGTAGCAGACTGATGAACTCATCCATTTCCGCTGAAGAACGTTTAGCACGCATTCAACTCAACGCCTTTCTCTATTTCCGAGCAGATTGGTTAGAGCGACTGATTGAAATTTTTGGTTCTGCACAGGAAATCTTACGTCAAGATGCTGAAACGCTATCCCGTGAGGCCAATTTAAACCCCAATACAGCCGCACATCTTTTGCGCGAGGCGTTCGCAATCAATCCGCAAGAAGAATGGGATAAAACAACCGCGCTGGGAGGGCATATCTACGTGCCCGAAGATGAAGAATATCCCCAGTCTTTGCGCAATTGCAAAGAAGCCCCCATCGCCATTTATGTATTGGGAAAACTCCCTGCCGAAAATCAAGCGTGCGTAGCCATGGTAGGTACGCGAAAAATCACTCCGTATGGCCGCAGGGTAGCACGCAAACTGGCGGAAGAATTAACACAATGCGGTGTGACCGTGGTCAGTGGGCTTGCACGCGGTATTGACAGTGAATGCCAGGCGGCCGCTGTACGACTTGAAAAGCCAACGATTGCCGTTATCGGGACCGGAATCGGTCGTTGTTATCCCCCCGAAAATTGGGCGCTTGAAAAATCTATTTTGGAGCACGGGGGAGCGGTGCTAAGTGAATTACCGTTTAATAAACCTCCCAACGCTTTCCATTTTCCGCGCAGAAACCGGCTTATCGCGGCTTTATCGCAACCTGTCGTTGTGATTGAAGGCGAAGTAAAGTCCGGCGCGCTCATCACCGCCAAGCTAGCCCTAGAGATGGGAAAGGACGTTTTGGCCGTACCTGGGCCGATAGACAGCCCTGTTTCCGGAGGGCCTAACAGCTTAATCCGCCAAGGGGCAGGGGTTGTAACGTCCGTTGCAGATATACTAGACTATATACCACAGCAGTCCCGGTTTGGCTTGGATATGCGTTATTTTGAGCATACCGATTCCACACCGGATAAACCGTTGGAAAATTTGAATGATGGGGAAAAGCAAGTCATGCAGTGCATTGGGACCGGCCAAGCCAGCCTGGACCAAGTAGCAGAACAACTAAATTGGGACGTACCCCAGGCAGCCAGCGCACTCTTTGAACTAGAAATAAAAGGTTTTTTGTCGTGTGAAAATGGCTTATACAGTAAAAGCAAATTTTAATCTTGTAAGGAAATAAAATTATGACAGCAACAAACGCAAAAGGGAAAAAACTCGTCATCGTAGAGTCTCCCACCAAACAAAAGACTATCAGCAAAATTTTAGGAAACGATTATATCGTGCGCAGCTCATTTGGACATGTGCGCGATTTGCCTTCTAAAGATATTGGGGTGGATATTGAACATAATTTTACCCCCACCTATGTACCGGTGGACCGCGCCAAACGTTTGATTGCCGAACTCACTGCCGTAGCCAAAAATGCAAGCGAAATTTACCTCGCTACCGACCCTGACCGTGAAGGGGAGGCGATTGCATGGCACTTGGTGGAATTGTTAAAACTGCCCAAAGACCGTTATCAACGTATTTTCTTTCACGAAATTACACCGGACGCTATCAAGGAATCTTTTGCCCATGCACGTAAAATTGACGATAATTTAGTCAACGCCCAGCAAGCACGGCGTATTTTAGACCGCATTGTGGGGTATAAGTTATCCCCCCTCTTGTGGAAAAAAATCACCTCCGGTCTTTCAGCCGGACGTGTCCAATCGGTAGCGGTACGGTTACTAGCCGAACGCGCCAAAGAAATTGCTGATTTCAAAGAACAAGAATATTGGACCCTGGGTGCTCAATTCGAAAAACCACAAACCGCTCCCCAATTTTGGGCACGAGTACTTAAATGGAAAGGGAAAAATGTAGAACAAACCACCACTTATCACTTATTTGCGGAAGATTACAAAGTAAAAAATACCGTTTTTGATACGGAGGCTTCGTTGGCACCGTTATCGGATGTTCTGCGTAAAGGCCCCAACAAAGTCGTCAAGGTGGAGAAAAAAGAAGTTAAACAAAAACCAAAACCGCCTTTTATCACCAGCTCCATGCAACAAGATGCTTACAATAAGCTCGGTTTTGCCTCGCAAAAAACCATGATGACAGCCCAGCATCTCTACGAAGGTATTGAGATCTCCGGGCAAACCGTCGGTTTAATTACTTATATGCGTACGGACTCGTTTAACGTATCTAAACTACTGCAGGAACAGACAAAAAAGTTTATCGGTGAAAAATACGGGGCACAATTTGTACCGGCCAAACAACCTGTTTATAAAAGCAAAGTAATGGGAGCGCAAGAAGCCCACGAATCTATTCACCCTACAGACGTGCGACGGACCCCGCAACTCATGAAACCGTTTTTAACCGCCGACCAATACAAACTCTATGAACTCATTTGGTTGCGCTTTGTGGCCAGTCAAATGGCGGATGCCGTTTTTAATACGGTCTCCATTGATATTGCGGCACAGGATGAAAAAACGTGTTTGTTACGCGCCAACGGCCGAACGGTTAAATTCCCGGGGTATCTATCCATTTACAAAGATAGCGAAGAGGAAGAAAACAACGAAGATAGCTCTTCTGCCCTACTACCGATATTAGCCGAAGGGGATGAACTAAAACTTGTTTCGCTTAATTCCAAGCCACACAAAACCACTCCCCCTCCATGCTATAACGAAGCCAGTTTAATCAAAACGCTTGAAAAACACGGTATTGGTCGGCCATCCACGTATGCCCCGACCATCAAAACAATTCTGGACCGTAAGTATATTGCGCGCCAACCCAAAACTAGCAAACTCGTTGCTACCGATTTGGGAATTACCGTCACGGAAAGTTTGAAAGGATTTTTCAAAGAAATTATGGATTTGTCCTACACAGCCGGCGTGGAAGAAAAATTAGACCAAGTAGCCGAAGGCGGCCAAAAATGGGTAGAACTCTTAGGTGATTTTTATGGCAACTTTAGCCGTGAACTCGCAGAAGCCGACAAAGGTATGCAGCGCCCCGGCGCCCAACAAACCGACGAAAAATGTCCCATCTGCGGCAAAATGATGCTTAAAAAACGCAGCCGCTTTGGGGAATATTTAGTCTGCAGCGACAGCACCTGTAAAGGGAAAGTAAATCTTTCCAGCTCCGGCGAAAAAGTACAGCCACAAGCCACTAACGAAGTGTGTGATAAATGCGGCGCGCCTATGGTCATTCGCACCGGGCGGCGCGGCCAATTTTTAGCGTGTTCTGCTTATCCAAAGTGCAAGAATACATTTTCCCTGGATGCCCAAGGAAACAAAGTCACTTCCTCCGGCCCGATCGTTACAGACCGGTTGTGTGAAAAATGCGGCAAACCGATGGTGCTACGCACCTCTAAACGCGGCGAATTTTTAGGTTGTTCCGGTTACCCCAAATGTAAAACCATCGTAACCGTTACGCCGCAAGAAATTGAACAAATTAAAGCAGCAGACCAGGCAAAAAAAGAGAAATCGGCTTAGCCCGTAAGGCATCGTATGCAAGAATGGGTAGACAGCTTTTTACAACATCTGCAAAACAAAAACTTTTCGCCCTATACCATTAAAAGTTACCGGGCGGATTTGCAGGAGTTTGTCCGCTTTGTAAAAAGTCGAAAACAGGATGATTTGCGTTTTTTTACCACCGCGACCATGCGCTCTTTTTTAGCGGCCCAGCAAATGCAAAATAACCCGGCGCGAAATACCATTCTGCGTCGTATTGCTTCTTTGCGCAGTTTGGCGGCCTACTTACTGGATCAAGGAAAAATTGCGCGCAATCCATTCAAACTACTTCCGGCTCCCAAGCGTCAAAAGATTCTGCCTAAATTTTTGACCGAACCGGAAACAGAACGCTTATTGGATACCGCCGCTCATAGTAAGCTCGCTCCGCGCGATCGCGCACTTTTTGAACTAATGTACTCCAGCGGATTACGTCGAAGTGAAGTCACTTCACTTAAAATAAGTGATATTGATTTTTTTAATGGCATTGTCAAAGTGTTTGGAAAAGGATCCAAAGAGCGTTTGGTTCCTGTTACAGATGCGGCATTGGCAGCCCTGAAAGATTACCTGGCGTGCCGTCCTTCCCCTAAACCGGATGATGCTTTGTTTTTAAATAAGAACGGTAAACCGCTCACCGGCGATGGGTTGGCCTATATTTTCAAAAATACGGCAATTGCCGCTAATTTAGCGCGCAAAATCACGCCCCACAGTTTGCGCCATTCTTTTGCAACGCATTTACTCAACAACGGCTGCGACTTACGCAGTTTGCAGGAAATGCTGGGACACCAAAGTTTAGCAGCAACGCAGGTATACACCCACGTTTCAGTAGAAAAATTAAAAAGCGTATATCAGCATGCGCATCCTAAATGCAAGGAGTAAAAAATGATAGGAATCGGGGTAGATATTGGTGGAACTTTTGTTAAATTTTTCGTAATGAACGAAAAACGCGAAGTTTTGGAACAACATAAAGTAGAAACAAATTATACGCATGGGCCGGAAGGATTTATTGCCCAAATCGGGGATTTTATCAAGCAAACTCGCCGAAAATATGCACCAGAACAGGTAGCAGTAGCTCTCGGAGCACCCGGTGATGTAGATAATGAACGCGGTCTCTTGCGTTTCAACCCAAATCTCAAATTTGAAAATGTAGATAATTGGCCAATGGCGCAGCAAATTTACGATTATACCGGCATTTTACCGGCTTTAGCGAACGATGCGACTCTGGCCGCCTGGGGCGTATATGAAGCCGGACTGCAACACCAGGGAACGAATGTGCTCGTTGTTACTTTGGGAACCGGGGTCGGCGGCGGACTCATTCTAAATAAAGAGCTTTTTCAGGGCTCTAACGGAACAGCTGGAGAAATCGGACACATAAAAATAGCGGACCTTTCTTCAGGGCCGCAATGTGGTTGCGGTGCCCGCGGATGTTTGGAAGCGTTTGTAGGTACCATTGGTATCAAACGCCGCGTGCGGGAAGCAATTAAACAAAATCCACGGTCCATTTTAGCTAGTTTAGTTGCACAGGAAAAAGATTTCAAAATAGAAATTGTATCACGCGCAGCACAGCAAAATTGCCCCGTTGCTTTACAAGTTTGGAAAGATACCGGTTATTACCTGGGTGTGGGTATTGCAAATGCCGTGCTGTTACTAGATTTAGATACGGTTGTTTTAACAGGAGGCGTGTCCGGAGCAGCCCCGTATTTTATGCCCGCTTTACAGCAGGTGCTGAACCAACAACAAATTAAAACACCGTTTGAACGGCTTAAACTGGTCGTTTCAAAAGACCCTAACATGGGAGGAATCGGCGCGGCGCTTTACGCCATCCACCGCGCTAAAAAAGACGCACGTTCATGCAATTAAGACAATTGATGTTTGCGCTGTACGCTTCTGTGTTGGCCCTTCCACTTTTGGCAAGCGACCGGGTTCTTCCGCCACCGCAAGGAGACGGCTTTGTCTATTTTACAGCGGACAATGCGACCCTAGAACCTAACAGCAAAAAAGTCAATTTAACGGGAAATGTAACTTTAATCCAAAAAACTCCGGACGGGAAAAAACGAACGGTTTCGGGCGAAAATATCACGTTTGACCAACAAAATACTACCATCTCTTCCGTAGGTCCTATTACCTTGGAGGACGGACAAGGCGGTGTCATCCGCGGATACAATGTATCAGCTAACTACACCACAAAAGATTTTCATGCCGACCAATTATCAACCGAATATCCGCCGCTTCGTGTACTGAGTGCAAAAGAAATTTCTTCTAAAAACGGAAAACAAATTCTGCGTGATGCCGAGGTCACCTGTTGCGACTGTGAAGATCCGCACTACACGTTGTCTGTTGGGAAATTATCCATTTCTCCTCAGAAACGAGTTTTTGGCACAAACGCCATCTTAAAACTAGATCATTTCCCCATCTTGTATTTGCCTGTTTTTTGGCGATCTTTAGACTCCCAAAAACCCTGGACAACGTACGTCGACTTTACCCAAAGTGATAAGGTGGGTTTTGGCGTACTGACCTCTTCCATTTTTAAACCGGTACTGGGTTTGCGTCCCGTCCTTAATTTAGATTATTACACCAAATCCGGTTTTGGAATCGGCACCGGACTCAATGCCGTTACCTCCCCGACGTTAAATGGTACCGGTGAATTTTATTACATCAATGACCACAATGCCCAAAATATTTCGCTAGCCGATACAAAACGATGGGGATTTCAAGGCGGATATTGGTGGGAAATGTATGACTCTTCAGACCATTTTAACAATGCTCACGGAGCTTTGTACCAATTTCAAACACAATTTCGTAAAGTATCTGATCCTTATTTTAACGACACATTCTTCCGCAGCAATCCCTACATTTTCATGCCGGATCAGGATACGAACTTCTCCGTTTCTCGTCAAACGCGCCGGTCCACCTTGCGTGTAAACTATCAGGAAAAAGATATTTTCTCATGGGACAAGCAAAAATTCTTGGTAGAAAAACGGGTCCTGCCCGAAATTAAATATATGCAGTTACCGTTCAACGACCCATTGTTACATTTAGCCCACCGATTTGAAGCAGATTTTAATAATACTTCCGTCCTGTTAGACAACAACGAGGAAGGGCCTTATCAACGCCAGGCACACGGTAAATGGACCACTGAAAAATCCTTCCGTCTTTCGCGTGGACTTACCCTTTTGCCCAGTGTATTTTACGACCAAACTGTTACATTTAATGACAAACAATACAATGGCAAAGATGCTTGGGTCGGGCGCGTAGGAACAGACCAAAATCTGCAAGCACGTACTTTCTTAGGATCAACCAATTTTGGATACCAATTCACCAAACGCCTCTCCACAGGCACCCTATCCAGCGATCAACTTTCCGACGATAAAGGTATTGAACGGAACCGCTTATATATAGATCATTACTATCGTCCTAATTTCCAAACCTATGTACGACTACAATCCGGATTTATTTTGGGAGATTATGCTTACAGCCCCGTTACCGGACAAGGTCGCGACATTACATGGAAACATCTAAAAACACATGTGGAACCTATCCTCGTAGAGGGCGGATATAATTCCCCAAATGGAAATGTCAGCTTAATACTGCAAAATCAATATGATTTTATTGATAAGAACGTATACTTTATCGCTCAGTCCAACTTTGTGATTAAAAACCAGCTGCTCGGGTTAGGGTTCAACAATTTTTCCGATAATGTTGCCACTACCACAAAGTACAAAACCAGCGCCGATCGTTACACCGTTACAACCACCTGGGGGGTTCGGCCTCAAAGCCAAAAATGGTTAGCTGATTTTGGCATTGATGCTTCCATTTACCGTGGAAGTTTAGTAGGATTTAATAAATTAGTTCGAGTGGCGCGTAGTTTTCATGATGCGCGATTGGAATTATCTGTCCGGCATCGTAACCACAATTTATCGTTTGCTTTCCGCTTCAACCTTTTGTGTGGCGGCGGCAGCCGGGCTGGGCTTCAACCAGCTGAGGATACCTACTTATACCCCTGGATGAATCCGGAAAATTTACGAAATTAACGAGGAAAAATCATGACAAATAACCCCCTGATGTACCACAAACAAGGCTGGATAGAAGTAATTTGCGGATGCATGTTTTCCGGCAAAACAGAGGAACTCATCCGTCGCGTACGCACCGCTTTAATTGCAAAACAAAAAGTACAACTGTTTAACTCCAAAATAGATACACGCTACGGTATTGATAGTATTACCAGCCACAATCAAAACAAGGTGGCCGCTACCTGTGTTAAAAATTCATCTGAAATTTTACCGCTGATTGAGAAGGACACGCAAGTTGTTGCTATTGATGAAGTGAATTTCTTCGACAAGGGAATTGTAGAAGTATGCGATCAGTTAGCCAACAAAGGAAAACGTGTAATTGTAGCCGGTTTAGATACAGATTACCGTGCCGAACCTTTTGAAGTGACTGCGGCTTTACTTGCTAAAGCTGAATACGTCACCAAAAACCTGGCTGTTTGCACCAAGTGTGGCAATCCGGCCAGTTTCACACAACGTACCAGCAAAGATACGAAACGTATTGTAGTAGGAACTACGGACTCGTATCAAGCTCGTTGCCGCCGCTGCTATAAAAAACCAAAGTAAAATAAGTAAAAAATAAACTTGACGGTATTTTTATAAAAAGATAACTTGATAAAAAAAGGAGAAATATATGTCTAAAATCTATCCGTATGCTGGGTTTTGGAGACGCTTTGGAGCTTTCCTTATCGACTCCATCATCCTCAGTGTTCCACTCAACGGGCTTTACTTTTTGTTTATGTGGCCCCATTTGCAAACACTCATGACCCAACCACCCGCTGCACAGGGAGATATGTTGCAATTCCAAGCAATTAGCTGGGGATTTCAAATTCTTTCACTGCTTGTGTTTTGGTTGTACTTTTCACTTATGGAAAGCAGCCGCCACCAAGCCACTTTAGGGAAAATGGTCCTCGGTATCAAAGTAGTGGATGCACAGGGGAAGCGTTTGTCCTTTGCGCATGCTACAGGACGCACGTTAGGTAAAATTATATCCGGGTTGACTTTGTATATTGGTTTCATGATTGCCGGTGCCAATAAACATAAACAAGCCCTGCACGATATCATGGCCTCTGCTTATGTTGTCAGCAAGCACTACGAAGAAGGCCAACCGCTGGAAGAAGTAGAAACCCACTATGGTTTATTAGGGCTTTCCATTGCAGGACTATTCCTAGTTTTTGCGCTCTTCTTTGCGGCGCTCCTCTTCCTGATTGTAGGGGGTATTATGCAAGTTGCCGGGGATTCACAAAACGTTAAATCCTCTTTCACCACTCAAAAGATACAGGATATGCAAGCATTGGCTAAGATAAACTCGTTACAACAACTCCCACAAGAACGAAGAACTCCCTTCCAAGAAAACGGCTATGCTTTCACTTTTGAAGAGGATGGGACTGTCCGTGCCCAGCGCGCCGGAGAAGCTTCGTATGCGTTTATTATGCGCCCCAATGAGTTGTGGCCTTGCTGCCAACCGCTCGTACCAGATGGTTGTGCGGACGCAATTAACGTAGACGTTTGTCAGGCAAAATAAATACTAGATATTAGCGTAAAAAACCCCGGTTATAAAACCGGGGTTTTTCTATGTAAATTCCGTCCAACTAAAAACTCCAATGCGGTGTAAAAGAATCCCCTTTCAAGTTCGCTAATAAGTGCGGGGCACTTCCATCCATATCCATCATATAGAGTTGGCGTTTACCGTTACGAGTAGTCGTAAAAGCGATGAATCGACCATCCGGTGACCATGTAGGATCTTCGTTGGAACCGGCATCTGTTGTTAGACGGCGAAGTTGAGTACCGGTCAAATCTACCAAGAAAATATCCATGGGATGGTAGGGCGCTTCACGGCCAGAGAATACAATCCATTCCCCAGTGGGAGACCATTGCGGGCTATCTGACCAGTTGAAATTCTTTGTTAAAGAACGTGTTTCTCCTGTTGCTAATTCCAATACATAAATTTGCGGATTTCCCCCCCTGTTCGATACGAAAGTGATATATTTTCCGTCCGGAGAATATGAGGGAGATCCATCCACCGAAGCCTTATTGGTAATACGCTGCTTGGTATGAGTTTCCAAATTGTAAATGTAAATGCTGGGGTTAGATCCGCCCGAACTGGTAAAAGCAAGCGCCTTGCCATCCGGGGAAACCCCTCCGATAAGCGACAATCCCCCACGCAAAATGATCGGGGCAATTTTACCGGCCTTTAAATCAATGGCAAAAATATCCGGATTGCGATATTTGTAGGTGGTATAGAAAATCCGTCCGTCTTTACTCCAACGCGGAAGGAGTGCAATACTCTTATCATTGGTTAACTTTTGTAAATTTTCACCGTCATAGTCCACTACATAAATTTCTTTGTTACGGGTGGAATTATTGGCAAAAGCAATTTTAGTATCGGCGATGCCTCGTTTTCCGGTCAGCGCCGCTACTACTTGATCTGAAGCAATATGTGCTAAACGACGCAAGCTGTTTTGCGTTCCCTTAAAAGCTTTTGCAAAAACAGGTTGCCGGGTCGTTAAATCGTACACATAGATTTTAATGGTATAGTGCGGATCTGCATACGAAATTTCTCCCGAAAGCAAATAACTTGCTTTTGCCTTCGACCAGGAAGTCATGGTGGCACTTAATTTACGTGCATTGAATTCAGGGCCGTCTTCTGTTACATCAAAATAACGCGCAAACAATAAATCGGCACGCATAACGTTGTGAATTAAATCTGCCGCTTGGTTAGCCTCTTCCCCGGTAGATTTAAAAGGGGGCATTCCAATTGCCGGCAAACGTTTATCTCCAGTGGACGTAATCCCGATATAAACATCCGTTTTAGCAGCTGCAGCAAATGCTGGAAATACAAGCACCGTCAATACGGTTAACAAGACTAAAGAATTAATTATTTTTTTCATATCGTTTTCTAAACAAAAAAACGCCCGAAGGCGCTTTTATATTTTTAGTTATTTTAATTTGGCTAATTCCGTTTTGGCTAACTTAGCCTCCGGTGAAGCCGGAAAATTTTTAATGACGGAGTTTAAATATTTTTTTGCTTCTTCCGTTTTTCCTAAAGGGATAATACTTCGCGCGTATTTTAACCGGGCCGCAGCTACCAACTTACTTTGTGGAAATTTTTGCAAAATAGTTGCATAGGCAATGGCGGCAGATTTCATTTCTTCCGCTCCGGCATAAGCATCCCCCATGTACATGTAGGCTTGCTCTATATTTTCGCTGTCGGGATATTTAGAAATGTACAATTTAAACCCTGTCGCTGCAGAGTCAAAAGCGCCTTTATCTAACAAGCCTTTCGCTTCCGCAAACAAATCAGAAGGTAACACTGCTGTCTGTGCAGAGGCCTCCGCCGTCGTGGTTGCAGAAGCTCTTACGGAAGCAGTCAAATCATCCAATTTAGTAGAGAGTTGGGAAATCTGGCGGTCCACCTGGGACAAATTTTCATTCGAGACAGATAAATTGTGATTCAATTCTTCCATCTTGCCGGCCAACTCTGCCTGATTGGCTTGCATCTGGGCGATGGTATTGTTTAATTCTTGTAGTTGCAACTTAAGCGTGCCCATATCACGCTCACTAGCTACGCAACCGGACAGCAAAAAGCCCGTACCTGCCATAAAAATCAATTTAGTTATATTTTTCATGAGAGGACGGGCTCCTTGCTTATAGAATTAGTTTACAGCCAACAAGGTCTCTGCACGGCGGTTTTGCGCCCAGCAGGCTTGGTTAGCTTCGTAACAAACGGGTTTTTCTTCCCCGTAAGAAACAGTGGCGATGTTAGCAGCCGGAATGCCCATGCGGACATAATAGGCTTTTACTTCGTCAGCTCTTTTTTGACCGAGTGCAATGTTGTAAGCAATCGTACCACGATCATCGCAGTTGCCTTCAACGGTAATTTTGTAGGAAGCTACTGTAGCGGCCGTTTTAATGGCTTGCACGTTGGCTTCTACAATTTTGCGGGCATCGGCGGACAAACTATATTTATCCAAATCAAAGTGCACCACACCCAACGCTACTTCTTGCGTAGGAACTTCGGTAACTACTTCGGTTTCTTCAAGTACTATTTCGGTACCTACTGCACCGGTGCCGGCCGTCAAGTCGGCATTCGCGTCGTCTTTCACGTTCTTTTTGCAGGCGGTTAAACCGGCAGCTAACGTTAAGACTAACATTACTCTGAGTAAGTTTTTCATGCATGTCTCCATTTATAGGTTTAGGTTTCTACCTACTTAAATCATACCAACTTTTACTGTTTGCGGTCAATGAAAAATACGCATTTTTTTAATTAGAAAAGGCTCTCTTTTTTACGTCTTGGCGCTCCATATGATAAAACGCACCGTTTATCCCAATAATTTACCCAATAATTGGCTGATTAATTTGGGATTAGCTTTTCCTTTGCTGAGTTTCATGACCCCGCCGACTAACGCCCCGATGGCGGCTTTATTGCCTTTTTGATAATCGGCTACGGCTTTGGGATTGGCTGCCATAGCAGCTTTAGCCCACTCTTCCAACTGACCTTCATCGCTCACTTGCACCATTCCACGTTGTGTGATAATATCTGCCGGCACACCTCCGTGGGCATATAGCTCATCAAACACTTCCCGTGCTTGTTTGCGATTAATTTTACCTTCCTCTACAAATTCCAGCAATTCGGCCAGACGAGAAGACGAAATCGGCGATTCTTCTATTTCCTTGTTGTCCGCGTGCAATAAACCCAACAAATCAGTTTGAATCCAATTTGATGCCGTTTTTAAAGACACCTTGCCACTTTTTGTCACTTCTTCAAAATATTCCGCTAATTCTCGCGAACTGGTCAGCACGCCGGCGTCGTAGGCAGAAAGCCCCGCCTTGGTGAAACGAGCTTCCTTGCTGGCTGGCAATTCCGGCATGCTTTCTTGTACCTTTTTCAGCCAATCTGCTTCCAAAATAACAGGCGGCAGATCCGGCTCCGGGAAATACCGATAGTCGAGCGCATCTTCTTTAGAGCGCATCGGTTTGGTAACAAGTTCTTCTTTATCCCACAAGCGCGTTTCCTGCTTAACTTGGCCACCGTTATTTAAAATTTCGGTCTGGCGGTTAATTTCATACTGAAGCGCTTCTTTGACGCCCTTGAATGAATTTAAATTTTTAATTTCCGCGCGCGTGCCAAATTTTTCCTGTCCTACCGGACGCAAAGAGATATTAACATCTACGCGCAACTCGCCTTTTTCCATATCACAATTGGAGGCGCCTACCCAACGCATTAACCGTTTAATCTCGGTCAGATAAGCGTACGCTTCTTCTGGCGAGCGCATATCCGGCATAGATACAATTTCCAATAGAGGGCACCCGGCGCGGTTATAATCCACCAAAGAATGGTCCGCCAAGTGGGAAGATTTGGCCGCATCTTCTTCCAAATGCGCATGGTGAATCCCGATTTTTTTCTTCTGCAAATTATCTTTGGGCCCATACGTAATCTCAATAAATCCGGCCCCGTTGATAGGCTCGTCGTATTGCGTAATCTGATATCCCTTCGGCAAGTCCGGATAAAAATAGTGTTTGCGTGAGAAAGACGAATAGGTATTGGTTTTGCAATTCATCGCAAGCCCGGCACGCACGGCCAACGAAAGAGCTCCTTCCGTTAGCACCGGTAACACACCCGGATGCCCGGCACATACCGGACAAAGTGCCGTGTTGGGTTGAGGATCTTCTCCCATTCCGTTTGGACAAGCACAAAAAAGTTTTGTTTTGCTGGCTAGCTGGACATGAATCTCCAGCCCGATTACAGGTTCAAATTGTGTCATAATATTCTCCTAAATTACTATAATACAAAATATGGTCCATCTTTTTAAACCCACTACTTATCGTAAAGGAACAGCAATGGCTGTTGGTGCTACCGGGCTTTGGAAAACGATTTCTTTCGTAAACGCCTTGCTGGTAGCCGCCTATTTTGGGGTAACGCAGGAAACCGATATTTATTTCTACTTGATTATGCTAGTGGGAATAGGAATTGCGCTCATACAATCACTTAACACCTCTTCCATCATTCCCGAAGCAATGGTCCTACGAGCCCAACGTGCCGGCTCCGAACAGGATGTACTAAATTTTTTCCTGTTTTTATATGGTTTTATTGCCTTGCTTTTCACCTTAGTTGGTTTTTTGTATCCGCTAAAAATAATCGTCTGGTGTTCCCGATTTACGTTGGAACAATTGGTTTTGAATCGCCCCTTAGTTAGCTTGGGATTTTTACTTTTTGGGCTACAATTATTATCGCTGTATTTAACCGCTATTTTGGAAATGTACCATCGTTTTTCTGCAGCACTACTCTCGCCACTTAATGCCATTCTTCCCTTATCCTGTTTACTTGTCTTTGGACAAAAAATAGGTATTATCAGCATGATGTACGGGTTTGTGTTATCTTACTTCTTACAAGATATTTTGTTATGGGGAGCTCTTAAAAAAGAATTACATTGGCAGTTACGTTTGCCTCAAAATCCTTTATCACACCGCTTATTACACAATTTACTAAGCACCGGGATTCAGGCCGTCCTCAATATCATCAATTCCCTTCTGCCTTTGTATTTACTAAGCGGTTTGGGAACGGGTTGGGTTAGCGCACTAAACTACGCCAAACAATTGTCGGAAACTCCAACCGAAATCCTTTCCGCGCGCATAGCTAATTTATCTAAAATCCAGCTTACAGAACAAGTATCCCATCAGAATTGGAAACAGGGAAATGAAAATTATTTGGCCGTCAATCATTTTTTACTATTCTTATTGGCCCCTCTTACCCTATTTTCTTGTTTTTATGCACCGGAAATTGTGACTATGTTCTTTGCTCACGGGGCCTTCACAGCACAAGATGGTCAAATGGCCGCCGGTTTTCTGCGACCGTTACTGGCAATTATGCTACTGACAGCACCCAGCCTTCTCCAAGCGAACGTTCTCTCCGCTACGCGTATGTGGAAGGAATTTTTACCTTATTCCCTAATAGGATATTTCTTATTTCTCGTAGCCGTTCCCTTCACAATGGCTCGTTGGGGAGGGTTTGCGTATGCATATACCTTGCTAGTAACCTTTGTAATTGGATTTTTGATTACTTATGCCTTCTTGCGGAAACAAATCCCTTCCTGGCAGGGAAAAACTTCTTTATTACAACTAGGACGTATTTGCTCACTAAATATTATTGCGCTTGTCCCTTCTGCGGTCTATGCGTTTTACTTTGCCAGCAGTAACCCTTGGATTACGGTGTTTATAGGTGGGGTAATTTTTATGACAGGGCTAACGAGCGTTTCTTATTATAGCGGTGATTTACCGTTCTTTATCCGGCAATGTTTCCCTAAGCAAGATTAATTAAGTTTCTCCAGCAAAGCTCGAACTTCCGGCCATACAATAGCGGGCGTAAGCGCCTGCATACAAACAGCTTCCGACTTGTGCAACGGACAACGTGTCATCCAATCTATTGTCATCCACATACAACCGCCGCAATTTCCGCAAGCTAAATTTTTATTTTTTGTATAACCGAAAAATGAAACATCCGAAGGACCAAATAAAACTATACTGGGTACAGAAACGTATTGCGCCAAATGTACTAGTCCGCTTTCACTGTCTATATGAAGGCGTGAGCCCTCCAACAAGGTCGGCAAATCCGTTAACTGGGTTTTTCCAAGCAAGCATACATCTGCTTCTTCATAGGTGGGGTTATCCGGCGTTCCAAGTTGAACGATTTTGAATTGAGGAAATGTTTGTTTGATGTGTTGCAACAATTCTTTCCAATACGCTTTAGGCCACATGCGTGTGGGCAATTTTTGGGAAGATATGCTCCCATCATGAAACGTAATATATTGTTTAGCGACCAAGTGCCACTTCGACAAATCTTCTACGGAAACAGAAATTTTTTCCTGAGCATCTTGTGCTAAATTCACTCCCCCCGTAAAAGACAACAAATCAAAGCGACGCCCCCCTTCTTTGAGTAACCAACGGCCCATATAGGCCTCTGTCAAAAAGGGATCCTCCAACAAAAATCCCAGTTTTTTTTGCGCGGCTTTTGCCTTCTGATAGACAGGTATAAACTGGGGCGCCAAATGTTGTAAACGTACTTCATCCGCTGCTAAAAATTTGGCACTCAGGCAACTTAACACGACCAAATCATAATTTTTCCAATACCGTTTCGAACTGGTGGCAATTTTTAGATTCGAAAAATCTCCGAACACAGTTTCAACAACCCCCGGGATTGGATTATAAATTTCAAATTGAGCGTGAGGTAATAAGGCTTGATATGCACTTACCAGCCTCCGGGAACAGGCCACATCTCCCAACCCGCCCGGAAGCCAAAAAAACACACGCAGCTGTTGTGCAGGTTTAGGGCATTTTTCAAACAATCCGTAAATTTTCTGCTTACACGCATTCAAAATTTTTTTCTTCCATCTACTGTAAACAAATGTTCCGCGCACTATCCGGCTGTCGCGACCTTGCAAAAAGATCGTTTCTTCCAATTCCCGAAGAGACTGCACGAGTTGAGGGTTATCCCAATTCATTGGATTGCATCCTTACATAAATTTTCGTAAGCATCTAAATATTTTTCTAACGAAAAACGCTCTACTACGCCACGGGCTTTTTCCCCGAATTCCTTACGCAGTGACTCATTTTCCAATAGTTCTGTTAATTTTTTGGCAAAACGCTCTGTGTCGTTTTGTTTAACCAAAAAACCATCTATTTCATCGCGAATAATAACGTCCGGTCCTGTGCAATTAAAACTGACCGCGGGTAACCCGCTCGCCATCGCTTCCAACAGCACCATGGGAAATCCTTCCGCACGGGATGTCATTGCGTATACTTGCGCATGCTGATAAACGGCCCCTAATTTCTTTTGCGGGGGTACGAAATCCACACTATATTGAACATCCAGCGTTTCGGCCAGTCCTTTTAATTCGGCTTCATCCGGCCCGGCGCCAATAATGGCCAAACGCCAATTGGGAAAATCATCACAAACGCGCCGCCAAGCTTCCAAAAGCCGGTCAAACCCTTTCTGTTTAACTAACCGCCCAATGCCAATAACATATTGTTTGTCCGGCTGCATAAAGCTGGGTCGAGGCAATACTTCCGTAGAGGCCGGCAATGCCGGATTGTAAATCACAACAGGCCGCCAACCCGGATGATATAATGCCACAAATTTTCGATCTCGCTTAGAAAGTACAGTTACAGCGAAAGCTTTTCGTAAAAGCCAGTTGCGCAAAATTTTCCACTTACGGGAATAAGCCAAATAACGGATGTCTAAGTGATCAGCATAAATAATCGGAATCCGTAGCAACCAACACGAAGCTACGACACTAATTGTCATAAAACTAATCAAGACATCCGGTCGAGTACGCCGTACTGCTTGTGTCAAATTCCATAGTCTAAAAAAACCACCCCAAAATCCGGCCTTTTTAAAGGTAGGAAGTTGCACCCGTACCCGCATTACATTTTCAGCAACTGTATAAAAATCAGGAACAGAACTATCTAAGGTAAGCAGTGTAACCTCATGCCCGCGCGCGGCCAAACCACCGCACAGGTAGGTCATCACCCGTTCTGCTCCTCCACCACATAACGTACCGATTACGCATGTAATACGCATGCGAAGTACTCCTGGTTAGAAATTTTCCCACACCAACCGGATTAGTTCATCAAAAGAATAACGTTCGTTATGTTTCCCTGCTGCTACCGCTAATCCGACCCGGTATCCCCAATCCACCATCAGGGCATCCAATGAGTGCACAAAAGAAGCCTCATCTTCCACCAACACTCCGTTAGAAGTGTCCTCCACCCAAGTACGAACAGCAGGAGAATCAAAGGCAATACTCGGCAATTTGCTGGCCATAGCATCTAGCAAGACGTCTGCCCGGGCTGGATTTTGAGCAGCATAAGCAAAAATATCAGCTTGCGCCAAAAAAGGTTCTACTCCCTCTGCGGCAGATACAATTTCCACACGATCTTGCAAATGGTTTTTTGCAATAGTCCGATTGAGGGTGCTTTTTAACGCTCCATCCCCTACAATCGTTAAATGCCAAGAGGGATGCAAGGGGGCCAATTTGGTCCAGCAAGCCAGCAATTTATCAAATCCGCTTTCTTTAGTAAGAGGACCCATGGCAACAATATTATTTTGCTTTTTAAATGCTTTGGGCCGGCCCCAAGAACCGTGCTCCACTCCCATGGCAGGGGTTGTTACACGCAGTACCGAAAGCCCTGTATACGTGCGCTTGGAAAGCGGTTTATCACCATCACACAGGACAAGCACCTTTTTGGCTTTTTTGAGCAAGGCTTTTTTCGTTTTAACCGGTTTATCTTCCTTAAAACCATCATACTCCACATAAATAAACGGAATATTGGCTTGTAAAGCCGCCTCACAAGCCCGCAAATTCATTATAGAAACGACTACATCCGCTTTTGCTTTTATCAAAGAAGCAGCTAATGTTTTCACGGTTGCCGAAGCCGCATATTCCTTCAATACCACTGGCCCCGCCGCTTTTACGGCCCCTTTCACTGCAAACAAGGAAACATCCTTCCCGGCTGCCTGCAAACGGCGAGCGACGTTCACTCCCAGCCGCGCGCCAGAAATTTGTTTATTCCCACCAACACATACCAATACCTGCATTTTCGATTCCTCCAAAATAAAACCCTATTTTTATTGTACATAAAAAGGTACCTGGGGTACCAAAACTCCAAAAAAAAACCGCCTGTGAGGGCGGTTCTAAGAAGTAAAATCTTGCGGGGACTGGATTTGAACCAGTGATCTCAAGGTTATGGGCCTTGCGAGATACCAGGCTTCTCTACCCCGCACTTTATTATAGCATATTGGGGTAGACCCATGCAAACATAACCCGCCAAAAGAGATATCCAGAATTTGGTCCTACTTACTGCTTAAACATGGGATAGAAATAAATTCCCATGTAGACCGGGTTATCCGTAAATCCCTTGACGTTGGAACGCATGGCCCATAGTCCGGTAGGATGAACCGTATAAATCTGCATAGCGTCCTCGTGCATTAAGTTGTGCACCTCTTTATACAGTGCATTACGTTTGGCTTGGTTGGTTTCGGTAACGGCCTGCTCGATTAAAGCATCCACCGTCGGATTTTTGTATCCTTGAGAAATAGCATAACGCCCTTGGCTATGCAAAAACGGAAAGTAGAAATTATGCGCATCGGCATAATCGGCTACCCAGCCGCGCGCCCAAACCGGCATTTGCCGTTGGGTGGTTTTCTCCAAAAAAGACGGCCACGTAACCCCACGTAAATCAATTTGAAATTTGGGATTGATTTTCTCCACATTACGTTTTAAAATTTCGCTGGCAATTTGACGCATTTCCCCACTCGTGTTATACGTAATGGTAAATTTGAAACCTTTTTCCCACACTTGCCCGTTCCACGCTTTTTTGAAATATTCCTCTGCCTTTTTCAGGTCAAAGGTATACCGTTTAAAGGAACTGTCTTGCGGCACAAGCCCGGACGGAGCCGGCCCAATAGCCCGTTCTCCGCGTCCCTCCATCGATTCTTTTACAAAAGCTTCATAGTCGAAAGCGTACTCAAAAGCTTTCCGCAAATCTTTATCAATAAAAAAGTCTGCCGGAATTCCCTGCCCATCCAACTGCCCGGAACCGACATCGGGATTTCCCTGCATATTGATATCCAACGTAAAAAAGATAACCGGGTCCGTGCGCAACCGGGGCAAATTATCGTAAAGAGTAATATCCGGATTGTCCTTAAGCTGTGCTGTAAATTTAGGCGAAATTTCGGCCACGTCCGCATCGCCCGATTCCAACATCAACCGTACGGTGCTGGGTTCATCTACGGTCATCATTAAAATCGTTTTAAGCTGTGGTGCACCGGCAAAATAGTGTTCGTTGGCAACGAGGGTTAACCGCTTCGCCGCGATATCCCAACGTGCCAATTTGAACGGACCCGTTCCATTAGTATTTTGGAACAAGGCGGAATCTTCCTTGGAAAAGTTATTAAACTCTTTCCACGTGGCTTCTGTTCCGTCCCACGCACCTTGTTGCACCGCCCAGTCTTTGTTTACCACGTATCCCCAGCGAGCAATGATATACAAAAAGGGCGCAAACGGACGTTTGAGCGTAATGACTACGTTATCCCCTTCCACACGTACTGCATTAGCCGCCTCTTGGAAATCAACCACAATTTCTTTTTGATCGTTACGGGTAGACGAAATCCCTAAAATAGGTTCCAAAAGAAGGCTGGAAGGACCGCCGGAAATATCGGAAAGCAAAAAACGCAAAATAGAGTAGCGCACATCTTCCGGGGTCAGCTCGCTACCATCATGAAACAAAACCCCCTTGCGAATTGGAAACGTATACGTGCGGCCATCTTCGGAGATAAGTCCGTTTTCCCGGCTGGGGACTTGGGTGGACAAAGAGGGCTCCAATTCTGTAAGAGAGCTGCCTTTAAATTTCAACAAAGTGTCGTAAATATTGATAAGCATCCCATGGGTAACTCCATCATACGAATAAACCGGATCCATGGACTGCATTTCGCCTTTATGCGCCACTATAAGCGTGTCTTTCAGTTCTTGTTTAGCACACGCTCCCAAACATAAAATCAACGTTAAAAGATATATTATTTTTTTCATCGTTTCCTCAAAATATAAGCTGCCCCTTGTCTGTTTTTCAACCACGCTTGTGCAAAAGGCTGCGCATCGTATTCCCGCAAAACACCGGCCGCCGTTTCAGCTGCCGGATCAGCGACCAATACTTTCCCATCCTTCCAGCCGCGGATGACGAGTAAATGCCCCGAGGTCTTGGGTTGGGCGGCGTTTGGCAGTTCGCCCTCTTGATAAGCGACACTCGCAATAACGAGCGCCTCCGAATTGCAAAAGAATGATAAGTCGCTAAGTGAATTAAATCGCCAAAAATGAACATCTAATTTTTGTTGTGAAGCGTACGCCGTATTAAAAAACCAATTACCAAAAATATCTGCCACCGGGTCATACACGTTTTGCAAAACTTGGCTTAGCGCAATCGGGCGCCCCAGTGCATTCATGGCCATACATAGCGAAGTCGGGCTACAAATGCGAGGATTATCCACCGTGTACTGTTCTTTTTGAGAGATAGGCGTTACTTCTTTTCCAAAGGAGCCGGGCGGCAATAGCGCAGCTTTGGCAGCATCGTATTCAAACGGAGCACGTACTCCACTCACCCCAAAAGATAGCAGCGGCACTTTGCCTTCCATCCGCACCCGAAGCCGATAATACCGCATGGGTTTTGTTAATACCAACTCATCAATTTTAACTTGGCCCCAAGAATCTTCTTGATCGGGAAAGCTTCGTTGTAATGTTTCGGATACAAGCCCTAATTTAAAAAAAGGGCTCCACACTAAACCGTTCCCTACTTGCATTTCGAGCAGAACGCTGCCTTCAAAAAAAACACCTAAATTAGCGGAAGCTACTAAGGATGAAAATGCAAACGGAGCCTTTTGCGGGTGAGAAATCGCCGCACGAACCCCCTCTACCGTTATGTACTCTGCCACATCAGCCGAGGTGTGTATTTTATTGAAAACCGAAAAAGAATTTTCACTCATAAAAAAATCGGGGCACCCGGACTTGAACCGGGAACCTCCCGCTCCCAAAGCGGGCGCTCTACCACTTGAGCCATGCCCCGTATGTATTATATTGTAGCAAAAAAGAAAGTATTATTTTTCGAAAAAATCCACCTCCAGCAGACTTAGGTCAAAATGCGCGCCTGGTTTTGGGAAAGAACAGTTGCTTATGTTATAGATTTAATTATCGTTGGGCTCATTGTGGGCAACAGTAGAAGGCCATAAAGATATCGTTGATTTATTAGTCCAAGCGGGAGAAAAACCATTTTGGTAATGAAAATAAAACTTTCAAATCGCTAAATATCTCAAAGGCTCCAAAAAGAAATCCTTTATTTTAAAATATGTTACAATGGGAAAAAGAAAATCCCAAAAGGAGTTTTATATGAAAAACTATATTCGTATCTTAAGCCTGTGTATGGGGCTCTTATTGCCTTTGCAAGTGTATGCGCAAAGACTCGCGAAGGAAGAAGCAATCAAAGCCCTGAAGGAACAAGCGTTTGCCAAAATATCTGCTCGTGTGGCCGCTCAAGAAGAAGGACCCGCTGTAGAAGAAGGGCCCGCTATAGATATTTTGCCCACGATGGAAAGCGTTTCCAAAGCCAGAAACCAAGTGTGGAGTGGCGTGTTTCAACTTGTTTGGAACGACTTAATAGATGAAGTGAACCACCAGCCTGTTGTGTTTAAACAAAAACAACCTGTCACGGCAGATTTATTAAACAAGCGCGCTTTCAGCGTGAAGGATTTGTCAGAAAATGCCTACTATAAGCAATGGGGTTTGGTATCGCCCGCGCTTAAAAAGGAAATAGAAGAAAAAATTTGGGAAAAATTTCACGAAAAAAGCCGTATTTTAGATACTTTTGACTGGACCCCCGCACCCGATAAATATTTGTTGTATGCCATGTTAAAGAAAGACTTAGAATATATAGAAAAATTCAGTGATTTGGGGCTCGGCTCGTTCCAAGGCAGCACGGAAGAAGTACGTTATTTCGGGATCACCAAAGGGATGGCACCATCCGTCCGTCAATCGGTACGCGTTTTATTTTATAACAACAACAACGATTTCGCCATTACGTTACAGTCTAAACAAGGGGATTTAATCCACCTGTATAAAACCGCGGAGAAAAAACCTTTATCTCTCCTCTATACGGAGATGAAACAAAAGGCCGCCAAAGGGGATGGCGGGTACTTGAGAGGAGACGATCAATTTAAAGCTCCCAAGTTGAACTTTAGTCACCAACAAAGCTATCCGGAACTGGAAGGAAAGATAATGATTCCTTCGAACTTTGTGATTAACAAAGCTTTGCAATCCATTGAGTTCAAGATGGATGAAGTAGGAGCTAAACTGGTGGCCGAAGCCGCCATCGGTGTAACCCGTGGAATTAGTTTTGGGCGGAATTTTTACTTTACCGGCGCGTATGCCATTTTCTTGGAAGAAGCGGGCCGGAAACCTTACTTCGCCGCGTACATTTCGGATGCGGCCTTCTTGCAACAGCCTGAAAAGTAACAGCGAAGCCGTCCATAAAGCATGGTTGTTTAGATTTAATAACCCCCGCTCTTAGCGGGGGTTAAATTTTGCGCCCACCAA
>CAMZDW010000015.1 GCA_947305555.1 uncultured Elusimicrobium sp. | reverse complement strand
AAGATAGATTTACGCGAGAATACGATTTAAACTAACTATTATTAATTAGTTTTTATGGAAAGCAGGAAAAAGCTATTTGGAAAAAAATATTTTCCTTGATTTATCCTAATGGTTGGGATGTTACGGGTGTTTTAGCCCCATTTTTCATCATAAATAACCCCGTTTTGCGCAAAAATAGGCCTAATTTCGATTTTTTGTAGATGAGCAAGCACCAACCCTCACGTAAATGCGGAAAAATCACCTGTTTCCCTTCTTTTTCCTTTAAAATTCGTTCCGGGGTGGGCCGGAAAAATTTTTTCCGGCCCAGGTTTTTGGCACATGGAAGCAAATTCTTAAAATTCACTTACCAAGGCCAGGGGTTATTTCATATCTACACCATCGGTTAAGAAGCACGAGAAGGTTCCCGCAGTTACCGTTCCCGTAACCGTGTAATAGGCGCGGACATAGCGTTTAATACCTGCCGGTAGCGGCAATGCGAGGAGTTGTGCATTGGCTGCTCCCAATTGGGTGGCATTGAAAGTAGCACTCAGCAAGGTAGTTGGCGAAGAGAAGTTGGATGCATCTGCTGTCTGCAAAGCAAACACAATACTGGTTGCTCCGGCGAAAGCCGTCCCGGTTCGAAGCACCGCAAACAAAGCTCCCGGCACGGCGTTGCCGGCGGCAGTCATATCCACGACGTTGGTGGAAGCCCCCGTTTCGCTAACGGTTTGATTTTCAGAAAATACCGCATTTTGGTCTAATAACATAATTCCTCCTAGCTGATAATAGCTTCCGTATCGGTAATTGCATCACAAATATGTACCGGGATTTCGTTAAACGTCATAAGCGGTCTAGACGTAATCTGGTCCGGTGTATATTGGACGTTGGTACGGTTGTTGGTCAACTTACGCAAGGCAGCCTTGACGGTACGGTTCATATACCACACCGGCTTACCCATGGACAAACTTTGGATGCGTTCTTCCAAATCGCACATTTTGTCGATTAAGTCGGACGGAATATCCGTAGTATCAATGTTGCAAATACGTCCGGCAAAACGCCAATCCTGCACGGCAAGTCCAAGTTTCCACTCGAAATATTCCTTGTATGCAGGATATTCATTACCAGAAGCATCTACGTGATTAACAAGACCGTGGTCTACCCGTTGAATACCGGCTTTAGAACCTTTGGGGAAGAAGGTAAACACTTTATCCGTGTCCCAAACAACCAAGTAAATAGACGAGTTTTTATTTGCGGTCGTGCTACCTGCATTGATGAGGTTGCGAGAACTTTCCGCACCAGAAAGTTCGCAATAGCGCGCAGCCAAACCGGTAAAACGTTCCGGGTTGGTACCCACGTTGCCGTAGATTAAATTGCTCGCCATGGTGTTGGACATGCCGGCGATAATCGCACGCGATTGGCCGGTGCGTACTGCTTCAACATGCCCTCCTTTTTCAGCGACGAGTTTGTCTACTACCGAGTAAGCTGACAACGTACCGTATGATTCCACCACAACTTTGGTAGTTGCTTTGGCCGGTTCAATACCTTGATAAGCCCGGCGCCAAGTCCCTTCGGGGATTCCGGTACGCACGGCATATTCATGTCCGCTATCCAAGGAACTTTCGCATACTAATGCGTCGCCGATAATATCGTTAGATTGGCTTAATACTTCGGCAATCGCCAACTCTTGACCAGAAGGATCAAACTGTTTTGCATAATCAATTAAGCTATATTGTTTATCTGCAATAATTGCCATAGATTTTTCTCCTAATTATTGTTTTCCGTACAATGCTTCAGCAAAGGTTTTATCTTGCGGAGCGGAGGGTTTTCCTCCCGGGCAAAAATCTTCGCTGATGCTGCGCCCGATTCCTATTAACGTACGAATCATAACAGGATGGTTTCCAAGCCCAGTATCTTCTAATAATGCCCTAAAATCAGGGCCTCCAAACGTATCAGCCGCCCGAAGCGCATAGGCAATTTCTTCTTCTAAATGTGCTCCATAAAGCGTCTTGGTTTGTTGTGCCCAAGCGGCCAAAGTTTGTCTTTTTTCATCGGCTTCTTGGGTGGCATTTTGGCGTGCAGTCTGGGTTTCAAAATCCACCAGTTTCTGCACTTGTTCAGCGGATAACTTCAACTCATGCGCCAACGTTTTAAACGCTTCTGTTTGCGCAGGGTCAAAGGAAATATCCTCCGGCCAGGTGACCTCTTCGTAACTGAACTGGTCTTGTACTTTCTCTGTCGGTTCTGATACACAATCGGACATAGTTTGAGACGTAGTCCCGCTCGTGGATTTAGCTTGTTCTGCCTGAACCGACGGCGCTTGTAAATCGGTTTGCTCCGCTTCAGCGGATACAGTATTTTGTTCCAAATTAGCCATGAATAATTTCCTCCGTTTTCTGATCAATTTCGTGTTGTTTGGAAATAACTTCGGACATATATTCCCCCCTCATTTGTTGGTAGGCACCGGGCATGGCTTCTTCTATTTCACGCAGTAAAAATAATCCGATGCTCTGCTGCCCACAATGAAACGCAGTGGCATATGCATCTGCGGGCACAAACGCATGCTCGTGTACACGGGCAGCTTGCAAGATTCGCCAGCAAATCCGGCGGCCTTGAACCGTTTTTAACACGGTTTGCAAATCACAAGTATTTCGTTTTTTTAATTGTTTTTCGTTCATAAGCAAAGGTTGAAAAGAGCCGTTCCGGCCCGGCTCTTTTTGGACCCCAACTACAAACAGCGTTCACTAATTTTTAGACGCCTGCTTGCTTGGTATGTGTTGTTGTATGCAAAAGAATTTGGCCGGACAAATTTTATCTTTCGCACCGCGCCGAACCGTAACGCTTATAAGGACGCGTCCGCACGCGGATTTTTTCCTTTTAGTTTTTCAAAGGAGAGTCTATCGTTTCTTGTTCTGAAGAGGTTTTGAGAAGGGTTGGAGCAACCCCCAAGGCTTGTAATCCTTCTTCCAGGGCACAATCATAATCCACCCGGTTTAACAGTTCCGGTTTATTTTGTGCTAAAGTAGCGGCATACTGAACGCCCTGCAATAAAGACACAACTCCCGTCGATTTTTGTGCTTGTGCAATCATGGAAATATAATCTACCTGCAAGGGCATCCCTTGAATACAAGCCGGCGGTTGAGGCAATTTCCCTTGGCGTGCCAACAATTCAAAGGTGCGGTCAATCAAGGGATCTAAGAGTTCATTTTTAAGCCGCTCCAACACCGGCCCTAACACAATCATTTTTTCCTGATGGCGCTCGGCTACTTCCGCCGCTGTCTTAGTAGAAAAATCTTGTGAAGAAAGGGAGAGAAAAACATCCGCAAAAAATTGAGAACGAATCGTATTTCTAACCGACTCAATGGCATGGTCTAAGGCACCCAAATCGGGTTGTACTTGATACGCCGGTTTAACCGCTCCGTCAGCTGTACCGTTGTAACGGGTGATACCGCCCGGCAGCAGATTTACTTCTCCTTGCACCCCGGTGGAAACCATCACCGGAGGATTGGTACTTTTGTCCAAAGCAACGAGTTTTGTCTTCTGCATTTTTTGCAGCATTTTTACATCACCCAAACATTTCCACCCAGGTCCTTTTCCGTAGACATCGGAAGCATTTTTCACTTCCCACCGTGCTGCAATCACCGGGAATGAATAATATCCGCTCGTACGTAACACATGATTTTTATCCGTAAAATACACACTAATAAAGGGACGATGGAAAGGATCTTTTTTGGAGGGATCGTATTTCGCGTTAGGCACAATTAAATGAAATACTTGGTACCAACGGCCCGTCTCCCCGCGGCTGATTTCTTGCAAAATTTGGGGAGGTAATGCTTCTTTACCAAACGCTTCTTGCAATTGTGCACCCGTCATAAAAAAAGCACGCCCAAAACGGTTCACGCGACCATTTCCATCTGTTCCCAAGCAGTATTCTCCCACGGTAAATGGCCGGCAAAAAATCCCTTTTTCCAAATCTTCTTCCACCATAAAAGCTGCCGTTCCGAAGACTGCGATTTCTTGGTAGAAACCGTGTAACACACCATACACGTTACTTTTTGCAAAAACTTCTTCCAAACATTTTTTTACATCAAACACCCACTCACGCACTCCGGGTAAATCCGCCCATTGTTTCTCTGCAAGGGATAAATCAAACCAGCTGCGTGAAGGGCTTGTTAACCCAGACATCATACCAGCTGCTAGCACTTCCACTGCTAAGCAGGGGCTTGAATCGAGTAACGTTTTATGGTCGATACGGCGGCCGCTATTGGGTTGTTGCCCGTCAAAGAAACCGCGCGTAGGCGCCAAGTAGGCGCTGAGTTCTTTCCAAACGGGCAGCCAAGAAGCTCGCTCGTTTTTAAGTTCGTCATATAGACGCATATAATCTGTTGGTATATGTTTCATAATTGGTTTAATTAAAATAAGTACAGCACGACCTTTGAAAATTTACTAGGATAAAAAGTAAGAGGAGGATTTTTATGGCAGGACTTTTTGTAATTTTTTTCTTTGTTATTTTAATGGCTGTTCCCGGTTTCTACATCATTACACGGAAAATTTTTCCCAAGATGAGTAAAAGAACTGTGGCTTGGATTACGATGGCACTTACGATCGCATTAATCCTCGCGTTGGGGCTGATGGTTTGGACTGCTTAATTGATTTTGAACTGAGACCGCTTGCTTAGGCAGGCGGTTTTTTTTGTGAACTAAAAGGGAAAAAGAAGCTATATTTGATATATAATTATTTAAGATGTTTTTTAGTATATTATAATTATATAATAAAATAAGTATTTTGTCAAGTTTTTTTAATTTATCGTCGTAACTTATAAAATTTCATATTCACTCTTGGCAAACTCAACACCATCAGCCATACGCGGACAAACAGGCGCCGCAAAGGTAAGTGCTAATGCATCTGCCAAATCAGGACTTTTACCGCAACGTGCTTTTATTTTTTCTTTGGCTTCCAAGCGCAAACGCCCGGCCGCATCATAATCATACGCAACTTGACACAAGTCCGCTTGCAGTTCAGCAGTAGCAGGAAGCTGCCCGACTTCCTTAATCCACCGGGCCATTTCTCCCCACATTTCAGCCCGTTTATTCGCGTATTGGCCGGGATGATACGGGGTACTGCCAAAAGCAACTTCTGTAACGATAAAACCCAATTGGCGCAAACGATCAATTACCCCACCTCCACAACCGGCATCTATAAAAACACCGTCGGGATGAAAGGTTTCTATTTGATGAGCTACACGCTGCGCAAGGGCCATATTATCCAATTTCTGAAATACAAGCGGCTCATGAGCCACGAGGCCGTGTCGCAAAAAAATGACACTGCGGTCATCACCAAAACGCGCCGGATCCACCCCCATAATTTTCGGTGCTCCGCGCAAATCAGCCGAGGTATATCGACGTCCACAAGCCTGTAACACATCTGTGATTGAAATCAAAATATTTTCAGCGCTGGCTGTAAAATCACACAAATATTCTTGGCGAAAAATCAACTCCGGTGTTTCTTGCCGGACATGTTCTAATTCCTCCGGAGCAATCACTCCGGATGTATCAGCTCGAAAAATTCCCGTCCACCACAACTGTGGTTCCGATTTAGCTAATTTTTGAGCACGGTTAAAAAGTTCATAAAAAGCATTTTGCCCCTTCGGCGTTCCCATAAAAACAACCCAGCCTTCCCGTGACAAAAGCATTGGTCGAATAATTTCCGTAAACACATCGGGTTTTATTTGGGCATATTCATCCAACACAACGCCGTCCGCATATGTGCCGCGTAACGCATCCGGGTTATCGGCACCCACCACCCAAATGCGTGCTCCCGTCGGCAATTTAATACATAGCTCAGTCTCTAATATGGTGACAGCCGGTAACGGAGCTGCAAAACGTTTGAGATAATCCCACGCGATCATTTTAGCTTGTTTCAAAAAGGGAGCCACATAAAAATAACGTGCATGTTTACGCGGATTTTGCAGCGCTTTTTTTAGCAAATGATTGACTGCACAAACCGTTTTTCCCATTTGACGATGAGTGACCAATACACAAAAACGGTGTGTTTCCAACTGCTCGTGAATCTGCCGCTGAACTGGCCGGGGCGTGTAAGGAATAACCACCAAAGAATCGCTCATTCTTTTTCCTCC
The DNA here is from genome assembly GCA_947305555.1 of uncultured Elusimicrobium sp. GTDB lineage: Bacteria > Elusimicrobiota > Elusimicrobia > Elusimicrobiales > Elusimicrobiaceae > Avelusimicrobium. The sequence continues at coordinate 21,673 of CAMZDW010000015.1, read as the reverse complement.
CAATGCACGGTAATAGAACTTGGAGACATATCTTCTTTCCCGTCCTTCCAACCTAACAAGTTCTTCGCAGTAAACACGGCAAACGAAGCCGAATAATTTCCACGCAAACTATTTTGAATCAAAATATTACTTTGCAAATCCCGCGCTTTTTGGGCGGCTTCCAGAAAGGCCGGATGCTTTTTCTCCCACGAAGATAAGACTTCGCAAGTAGTTCCCAGCTGTTTTGCAAAGGATGCAAAAGTAGGAAGTTCCGCGGCCGTTTCTACAAAAGCCACCGAACCATCCTTCTTTTGCACTTCCGTAACAGTAAAAGGAGGGACATCAAAAAAGCACAGCAACCGCTCACAAAATTCTGGTTTATAACGAAGCGGCACCGCTTTACGCGCCGGACGCGCAGACGAGGTCTGGATACGTTTAGAAGAAGGCATATTTTCTGAAAAGAAGAAAAGGAAGAAAAAAAAGAAACAAAAAAATACAAACCGCCAAGTGCGTTTTGTAATATATTAATTATATCATAATTTTAGATTTCTGTCAATATTTTTTTGTTTCTCTTTCAAAAATTTATTTAATTTTTTTTGAAAAATGAGTTCGCCAACTAACTCTTGAAACGGAATTAAATCCCCTCCATAGGGTGTTGTCCCTTGAAGATAACAATCCCATATACTTACGGACTCTTCCCCAAAAATCAATTGATTTTCCATCATGAAAAATTGATTATAAACAGCTAATAAACGCTGCAACAAATTATCCTCCGCACAACTCATCAATGCTCCTTTTTTTGAATAGACTTGAGCATGTAAAAAAGTTGCCCGGGCAAAAATTAAATTTTCCAATTTTAAACGAAGAAACATAAAAGTAGCCAAAAAAAAGAGCCCCAAACGGGGCTCTTAAGTTAAAAAACCTCGTCTACCAATGCATCAAATAGGCCGGAATAAGTAAGAGCATGGATAAGACCGCTAAAATTACCTGCAACGGCCAATTCCATTTAGCCCATCTAAGCCACGGGATACCCGCCATTCCAATGGCCGCCATGGTGACAGGAGCCGTTGGAATAATTGCATTTGTCCAGCCTTCACCAAATTGATACGCCAAAATAGAAAGCTGCGGGCTAACGCCAATTAAATCACTCAGAGGAATCATGACGGGCATTGTAAGAACAGCCTGCCCTGAACCCGATGCAATAAAGAAATTCAAGAACGAATGAGCCCAAAACATTCCCTCGGCTGCCAAAAGCGGATGCAAATTGCCAATAGTTTGCGCAATCGCATAAAGAACTGTATCTAAAATTCGCCCTTGAGAAGCAATAACCACAATAGCTCGTGCCAAGGCTAACATGACGGCTACACTCACCATACTACGCGCCCCATCAATGATGGCATCCGTAGTTTGATTGAGTTTTAAACGACCGATCACAGCACAAATTAGTCCTACTCCCAAAAATAAGCCAGAAATCTCAATAATAAACCAGCCCAACTTAGCCACTCCGAATACTAATATGCCCATCCCCAAGGCAAATATGGCTGCAATCCACCAATGCGATTTTTTAAATTCCGGCTTTTGGAAGCCATTCAAGTTTAATTCACGTAAACGAGCTCGATCTTCTTGATAGGTTAGACTGGAACTGGGATTTTTACGAACTTTTTCGCCATACCACATCACAAAACCAATAACTGTAGCCGTACAAATTCCCCAAACGGCCAAACGATATCCCATTCCGGAGTAAAGAGGCAATTGCGCAATCCCCTGCGAAATTCCGACGGTAAATGGGTTCATAAAAGCCGAACCGAACCCAACCCAGGCTCCCAAAAAAGGAATACTAACGCCCACTACCGTATCGTATCCGAGCGACAAGGCAAGCGGAATAAAAAGAGGAATAAAAATCAGCGTTTCCTCTTCCATGCCAAATACGGCTCCTCCCAAGGAAAATAAAAGCATAGAAACAGGAATAAAAAACTTTTTAAGTTTTTCACGCGTGGAAAACAAATAGCTGGTTCCAATAATAAAAGCGTTTACGGTGCCGGTGCGTTCCAAAATAGTGAATACCGCTCCGGTAATAAAAATAAATACGATAATATCTGCACAATCTCCAAAGCCTTTGGCCGGAGCCGTCAAAATGGCACCAATCCCCTGAGGATTAGAATCCACTCGATGATAAGAGCCTGCCACAGTGTAAGTGCGCCCGTCTTTTTCAATCGTATCATACTGCCCAGCAGGCAGGAGGTAAGTCAAAGCGGCCATGAAAACCATAATGGCAAAAATCAGGCCGTAAATATTTAGTGAAAACGTAGATTTCATCTAAATATTATATTTTATTTCGACGTAGTATATTGAAAATTCTGCATACTTTCAATCGTGAGGGTTAGTAAAGCAATTAGAAAGTGCTCCAAATTAGTTGATGAAACATGGTCTTTTCAAAATATTAACTTTACTAACCCAAACTTCTTTTTATTTGCTACAATAATACTACATAGTTCCTGGCAGAATTATGCAGCAGGACGTAACAGAGTCAACACGCTGCGAGCGCAGCGCCGGTTTCAAGCTAAACCACTCTGTGTTTATGGTATCCTTCAGGCCTTTGAGGGGAACCAAGTACGCCGACAAGTAAAAGGTAGACAAATCCACCTTTCATTTTGTTAGTATAGTAAGTATTGTTAGTGTTTGTCAAGTGTTTTTTAATATTCGTCAAATTTTATTTTTTTAGGAGGAACCTAAGATGAATAAATTTGAAAAACAATTAGAAAAATGGAATAACGGGGTGCTTCGCGGAGCTCAGGCAAAGTTAGCAAAGTTGCTGCAAGTATCCACTGCAACTGTGGCATTATGGAGTACCGGGAAGCGACATCCGTCAAAAGGCTATTTAAATCAGCTAGCCCGTATTTTCAATATGGATGCTTACGACGTCACCCGGTTGTTTGCACCGACCACTATCTATCCTGATGCCTGTCTAACTCCGGCCAGTACACCACTGCGAGATTCATCCCATACTATTACTTACAATACTGACAAAATACAACAAGAATTATATGCGCGCAACAGTGTTTCTTTACCCTTTTTTATTCACTTGCCAAGTTCTTTTCCTGATTATCAAGAAGCGCACGTTGCCGAGTGGTGGGCACTGCCACGACACGCTGTATTAGGAGCACAATTTCTTTTACGAGCAGGGGAAGCCGATACGCCTCCTGCACAAGCGGAAGATATTCTTTTTCTTATCTTGGCTGATTCTTGGGTGGTCAATTCTGTTATGTTGGTTAAAAAAGATAACCGCTACTTCATTCGTAGAATCAGTCGTCAGCATGGAAAATTAGTTTGGCAAAAAAACGGCCAAAATTTTACTGCTATTCCGGCACGAGTTCAACCAGTAGGCGTCGTCGTGCGGAAGATTACAAATTCTATTTTTTAAATAGCCCCTTGACAATTATTGTTTTTCCATTATACTAACAATATCCTCGATAGGGTAGTTGTACAGAAAAGTCCCCCGCTAGAGGGATTTCAACCGAATGATGTTGGAACGTGCTCTGGCGAATGGGAAACTGTTTAAAGTGTGGCTGGTATGGGCGTGAAGAACGTGATACGAGCTGTGTTTATAACAGAAAAAGAGAGTTCTTTGATAATACGGTGGTGCTGGAAGATTGAGTTGCAAGGCATGTTCACAAGCCTTGGTCCGTTCATCTGCGGATGGGTGGGATTCCCCAAGGATATGGGTGTGCGCAATCAACTTTTGGTGCTATCGGCAAGATGAGTCTCTTAACTGTATGATAGACCTTTAAAGAGGGTAAGAGAGTAAACATGGAAGAGCTGGCTAAATAGGTCCTCTGCGTTGAAAAAATGCAGAGGGCCTCTTTTTTGTCCAAATAAAAGGCTCCCTCACCAAAGTGAGGAAGCCCTTCTAAATAATCATTTCATTTAAGGCCGAATTTTGTCCATCATGCGCGGGAACGGAATCGTCTCGCGTACGTGTTGTAATCCACACACCCAACGAACCATACGCTCGATCCCCATTCCAAAACCGGCATGAGGCACACTACCGTATTTGCGCAAATCCAAATACCAATCGTACCCTTGGGGATCTAATCCTTGTTCATGAATGCGAGATAACAACGCATCATAATCAGCTTCTCTTTCGCTACCGCCGATAATTTCTCCGGCGCCTTCCGGACCAATCACGTCAACAGCTAACACCACTTTCGGATTTTTGGGATCACGTTTCATATAAAACGCTTTAATAGCAGCGGGATAGCGGTGAATCATAATAGGTGTATCGTAATCCTCTCCTAACAACGTCTCTTCGTCGCCGCCGATATCGCCGCCCCACTCGGTGTTATTGCCTTTTTTGTGGAGGATTTCAATGGCGTCGGTGTAGTCAATACGCGGGAATTTTTTCTCTACAGTTGCTTGCAATTTAGAAGTATCTCGACCGAGAGTTTTTAAATCATCTGCGCGGTTTTTAAGCACTTGCCCGACGACATATTTAATAAAATCTTCGGCTAGGTCCATATTGTCATCCAAATCGTTGTAAGCCACTTCCGGTTCCACCATCCAAAATTCCGTTAGGTGGCGGCGCGTTTTGGATTTCTCGGCGCGGAACGTCGGTCCGAAGCAATAAATTTTGCCAAGCGCCATTGCAGAAGCTTCTCCGTACAACTGACCGCTTTGGGACAAAAATGCTTTTTCACCGAAGTAGTCGGTTTCAAACAGCGTGCTCGTACCTTCGCAAGCAGCCGGTGTTAGAATTGGAGAGTCTGCCAAAATAAATCCATTTTTGTGGAAATATTCGCGAATCGCAAAAATGATTTCATCGCGGATACGCAAGATAGCGCTCTGACGGGCCGAACGCAACCACAAGTGCCGGTTATGCATTAAAAATTCAGGACCGTGTTCCTTGGGAGTAATGGGATAATCTTTTGCCATTTGCAGCACTTCTAAATTTTTAACACCCAACTCAAATCCAAGCGGAGAACGTTTATCCTCGCGAACCGTGCCCGTTACGATAATGGAAGATTCTTGAGTTACTTTGTCCCCCAAATCAAAAAGTTCCGGCGATACGTCGCCTTTGAACATCACGCATTGGATAATGCCACTTCCGTCTCGTAATTGTAAAAAATGGAGTTTACCGCTGGAGCGCTTATTATATAGCCAGCCGTGCAACGTAATCTCTTGGCCACAATATTGGCCGACATCTTTCACGCGAATTTTGTTTAACATAAAAACCTCGTAAAACTAATACCTCTTTATTAAAAAACCCCGCTCTGGCAGGGTTAAAAATTTGGACGTGATCGGGATCGAACCGACGACCTCCTCGTTGCGAACGAGGCGCTCTCCCAGCTGAGCTACACGCCCGAAAATTGATATCTAACTACGACTAACATATTTATTATAACAAATCTAAATGCTTTTTTCAAAAGGGAAAGACGAAGTGAGCCCGGTTTTTCCGTACGCGTTAAAAATGCTAAAATAAATATATGGCAAAACTAGTACGGGGATTTCGTGATATTTTTGAACCCCAATCAAAAAATTTTACAGAACTGGAAAACTGCGCGCGCGGCGTGTTTTCCCTCTATGGTTTTAGCGAACTTCGCTTACCGACGGTAGAACTAAAAGAACTTTTTATTAAATCTACTGGCGAGACGACGGATATCGTCCAAAAAGAAATGTATGCTTTTGAAGATGCCGGCCACCGACAGTTGGCTATCCGCCCCGAAGGCACTCCCGGCGTGGTGCGTGCCTATTTGGAAAATAATTTTGTGCAAAATGCACCCGTACAAAAGTTCTACTACATTGGGAACATGTTTCGAGCCGAACGGCCCCAAGCAGGCCGCTATCGCGAGTTTGAACAAATCGGTGCGGAGTATATTGGCAACTCGGCTCCGGCCGCAGATGCCGAAGTGATTTTGATGTTAAAAGACATTGTGCAACGGTTCGGTGCAAAAAACTATAAAGTAAAAATCAACAGTTTAGGTTGCGATAAATGCCGTCCGCTCTACCGTCAAACCCTCATCGATTTTCTTTCCAAAGAAAAAGAAACACTGTGCGAAAATTGCCAAGTACGTTTGGAAAAAAACCCGTTGCGCGTTTTGGACTGCAAAATTGATGGAGCCCGTTTTATCGGCCGCGTACCGACGATGCAACTCTGTCCGGAATGTCAAGCTCACTTTGACGAAGTACAAGCCTTGCTAAAAGGGAAAATTGATTTTGAGGTTGACCCAATGCTTGTGCGCGGGTTGGATTATTACTCCCGCACGGTGTTTGAATTTCAAGCCGGTGATGTATCCCAAAATGCCATTGCCGCTGGCGGTCGTTACGATACGCTCATCAAAAATATGGGTGGCCCGGCGACCCCGGCTATCGGCTGGGCCATGGGGGCTGAGCGCGTAATTATGGCACGTGGGGATGTGCCTGTGCAGGCTCCTGCCGCGATCTATGTGGTATCTATGGATGCATCATGCAATCAAACAGCGTTTAATTTGATGCAAGCGTTACGTGCTGCCGGAATCCGCACGGAAGGCGGACTTTTTGATAAAAACATCAAAGGACAGATGAAACAAGCCGATCGTTGCCAGGCTTCCTATGCACTCATCTTAGGCACAGATGAACTGGCCGCACAGGAAATTACACTAAAAAATTTGGAAACAGGCGAACAAAAACGGATTGCCTTAAACACTTTAACAGAAGAGGTTAAAAAATTAGTATGAAACGAACCAATTATTGTGGGGACATTACAGCCTCCCTCCTAGGAACGAAGCAAACTTTGTGTGGCTGGGTAAACAGCTACCGCAATCATGGTGGCGTGTTGTTTATTGACGTACGCGACCGCAGTGGACTGTGCCAGGTAGTGGTAGAGCCTTCCCGTCCGTTCTTTGATACAGCGTACGGTTTGCGCAACGAATACGTAATTGAGGTAACGGGTACGGTACAACGCCGTATTGAAGGGGCCGTCAATCCCAATATGAAAACAGGCGAAATTGAAATTATCGCCGAAGATTTAAAAGTGTTAAATACGTCTATTCCCCTTCCCTTTGACGTAGATAAATCACGCGACGCCTCGGAAGAAATCCGCTTAAAATATCGCTATATTGATTTGCGAAATCCCAAAATGTTTGCCAATTTATATTTGCGCCACCGTATCGCGCAAGCGGCACGGCGGTATTTGGATGGCCAGGGTTTTATTGAAGTGGAAACTCCCATTTTGACGCGTTCTACGCCGGAAGGTGCACGCGATTACCTGGTACCTTCGCGCGTTCATCCGGGGCAATTTTATGCACTTCCGCAAAGCCCGCAGATGTTCAAACAAACGCTCATGGCCAGCGGTATTGATCGCTATTTCCAATTGGCACGGTGCTTCCGCGATGAAGATTTGCGTGCGGACCGCCAGCCGGAGCATACGCAAATTGATATGGAAATGTCCTTTGTCACGATTGATGATATTCACGAAATTGTGGAAGGACTTATGAAAGAAATTTTCAAAACGGCTGGGAAAGAACTTCAAACGCCCTTCCTCAAACTTCCGTTTGAAGAAGCCATGGATCAATACGGCAGTGATAAGCCTGATTTGCGCTATGAACTAAAGATCAAAGATGTGGCCAGCGTGTTTACCAAGACGGGCTTCAAAGTATTCCAGGAAGTACTGGGTGCCAAAGGAGCCATCTACGCGGTGCGTGCGGAAAATCAAGCCGGAGAGTCGCGCGGTCACTTTGACAAATTGACTGAACTAGCTAAGAAAAACGGTGCTAAGGGACTCGTGTGGCTTAAAATAAAAGATGGTACAGTTGAGGGCCCGGCCGCCAAGTTTTTTACACCCGAAGAACTAGCCGCACTGCAAACGGCCGTTGGCGCCAAGCCCGGCGATGCCATTTTAGTCGGCAGTGACAGTAACAAACGTGTTTGTCAAAACTTTATGGGTGCGCTTCGCAAAGAACTCGTCAAAGATTTACCGAAAAAAACCGACTGGGCCTTTGCTTGGATCACCAATTTCCCACTGTTAGAATACATCCCGGAAGAAGACCGCTGGGATGCGGCGCACAACCCGTTTACCGCCGCAGTGGAAGAAGATTTACCCAACTTGGAAAAGGACCCGGGCTCGGTACGTTCGTATCAATTTGACTTGGTGCTAAACGGAAACGAACTCGCATCCGGTTCGGTGCGCAATTGCCGCAGAGAAGTGCAAGAGCGTATCCTGGCCTTGATGAAACACTCAAAAGAAGACGCCGCTATTCGCTTTGGTATGCTGTTAAATGCCTTGGAAGCCGGAGCGCCTCCACATGGTGGCATTGGATTAGGACTTGACCGCATCACCGCACTGCTAGCTGGGGAAGAATCTATCCGTGAAGTGATTGCCTTCCCGAAAACAGCGCAAGCCGCTTGTCCGTTAACGGAGTCTCCAAATACGGTAGATGAAAAGCAGTTGGAAGAACTCAGTATTTCAATTGTAAAAAAATAATCAAAAAGCCCTGCACAAGCAGGGCTTTTTTGAGCGATTTTTATGATGACAAAATCCATTTATTTGGATATAATGAAACTATGAAAATAAAAACTTTTTCTTTATTTCTTATATGTTTAACCAGCTATCTATTGGTAGCCTGTACTCCCCCAGAGGAAGAAGTACACCCCAAACGGCCCTCCGCACGTAACGAGAATTTGAAACGTTACATGACTAAAGCCTTAGCCCTGCGCGCCCAAGTTCAGCTGCGCACAAAACCCATTGTAAGCGGCCCATTATTAACCGCAAATGATTTAAAAGCCTTTATTCCCAGCCTACAACCCCAAGCTGTTTCTTCTTATTTATCCACCCAACAACAAGCGTTGCAAAAAGTGATTCAAACCGAAACGTCCCACAAAATTGCTCAAAACGCCGCCACCCGCTTAGATACACTCAAACAGGATTTGACGACAGCTCTAGAGGCTGCTCAATCCCCACAAGAAATGACAGAACAATTCAAAAATTTTGAACAGCGCTATGTCAAAGAACTCATGGATTTAGCCAATCAAGTCCAGCAAGAAAGTTGGGACATTCCTACCGCGCAACAAAGCCGAACAGCCCGGGAAAATTTGAAGAAAGCCGGCCAAGAGTTTTTGAAAAACATTACCACTGATTACGGAGAAACCTGTGCCAAGAAAATATATCCCGTACTTGAAAAAGCGGGAGATGACTATTGGCTGACCCTTTCTTCGCTCAAAAATTCCGAAGAAATAGAACAAGCCTTGCATACTATCGGGCAGGAAGCAGACCAATCCTTTGAAAAGATTATTACCGAATATGGGGATCCCATGATAACGCTGTCACCGGAACAAGTGGCTTCGTTACGGGCCCATCTGATTGAAGAGCACCAACAAGTAGAACAAACTTTTGAAAAATTATACGGAAAAGAGGCCGTATTAAAAACACGCGATATATTTGAGCCTTATCTTCTTAATGTGGATAAAACCTTACAACAAACCGGGAGACTTAGTCACCAGACAACCCAGTTAGAAGAATTTGGCGAAAAGTACCGTCAGCAAATTACCCAGTTGCAAGTACAGTTAAATGATGAGTTAGAAAAGAAATTAGTCACTTCAAATGAGGCGAATCACGGATAATATGGATAACAAAAATAAATTATTACAAGTTAGTATCCTTATCATTTTTCTACTGGCGGTAGGAATTGCCTTTTTACGCACCACCAAACCTCAAATTTCGTCTTCAATTTCTCAGATAACTCAAAAGAAATCTGGCAATCTGCCAGACAAAAATTCCCAGCAAAAAAATCCTATTGATCGCTGGAATTTGTTAAAAACACAAGAATTTTTAGGAGAAGATTCTACTGGAGATTCACAATCCCCCACTTCTCTTAATTCGAGCGGGCCAACATCCTATTCCCCGGAATCTTTCCCACCATCTGGTGGAAGCAATCGCCCTAGTTCGCAGACGCACAACGATGGGAACGTGTATTCATCAGCAGTAAACTCTTTACGTGTTCCCACTTTACAACGCAGGCAAGATGCTAACACTCCCTCTCTAAATAGTGGTAATGCTAGTGGTAACAGCAAGGGCGGTGGGGCAACTTCTTTTTCTGGAAATGATTCTCAAATTACTGGAGTTCACCAACCTACCGCCCAAGAATATAAAAATCAAATGTTTAATCCGTTTTTAGGAGGATTAACTAAAGACCAAGCCTCCTCCTTAGAGCGTACACTGGGCTCTTTATCCAACAACGTAGAACGTGCCATTTTGCAAGCCATGCTTCCCAAGAGCAAAAAAGATGCAAATATTGAAAAATATCTGCAACGCAACAGAGCGGATTCATCTGAAACTTCTACGGAACAATCCTCTGGTCCATTTGCCGGCGTATTGAATCAAATAAAATCCCAAAAGGCAAATATTATGAAAAGCATGGGAAACGCCTACGGCGCGGCCGCAGCTAAGGATGCCGGCAAGGTAATGGACTCTTATCAAAAAGAATTGGGGGCGGCGCTGTCTAACACTACGGGCAAAACCTCGGAGGAAGTCTTAGATCAAGCACGTGCGCTGAGCAAAAAATATAATAAACAATTGGAAAAAGTCAGCCAAAAGCACGGTATAGAAAAATTTAAGCAAGACAGCCTAGCAAAAGATACTGCGTTCTTAAACAACATAGAGAAAGCCTATGGTAGTGAAATTGCTTCCAAGATGGGCGAAACATTTGCAACCGCACGCCAGCGAGAATTAGAACTGGCTCAATCCGGTTTGCCGATGGATGAATACTATCAAAAGCTGATGGAAAACCAGCGTTTACGCCGACAAGCAGCCGAACAACTCTTACAAGAAAATGGCCAATCTCTTAAACCTTATCTTCAATTGGAAGATGAGGAAGAAAGAAAAGGCGTTGAAGATCAATTACAACAGGAAGAAAGCGGAAAGGCGCTTCCGTTGCCTTATCAAGTTGATCCAAAAGAGCGCGAAGCCTTTGATAAATCCCTTACTCAAGAGCGCGACGAAAAAGTACAAATTGCTGAAAAAATGTACGGCGAAACAGGAGCAAGGTTAATTAACAACGTCTATGACCAATATGCTCAAAAGACGAAAACTATTTTGGAAAATCCAGAAACTTCACCCGGACAAAAGAAAAAGCTGCTAATGGATGCTCGTCAAGAAGCGAATCGGCAAATTGATGCCATTCAAAGCCAGCCTGAGATGCAACAATTGCGTGAGGATAATCAAGTAGAATCCACGTTATCACAACTGATGAAAGACCCGGCTTTTGCAAATGCTACGGACGAACAACGAACGCAATTCCAAGAGGCCGCTCGCCCGGTGTTGCATGAAATGTATTTCCAGATTAACAAGGTGGCTGCTTCCAATTTACCCGAGGCTGAAAAACAACGGCAAATTCAAGCCATCCAGGACCGCGCGCAACGCCGTTTATCCGGCGGATAATAAGCGATTAAGCAATTTCCTTGATAAGACAGTTAAATACGCATAAACCCCCACCTTGTGGGGGTTTATAGTCTTAGGAAACACTTTTCAACAAAAGTAAAGGGAGCCATTCTACCTAGAATTGCTCCCTTTGCTTCGCATATGATTTAGTTACTCTTTCTTTTTAAACTGGGCGTTGTACAAGGCGGCATAAGCTCCGTTTGGAATAGCAAGGAGCTGTTTATGCGTGCCCTCTTCTACCACTTGGCCTTCGTTAAGTACAACGATTTTATCTGCATTGACTACCGTAGATAAGCGGTGGGCAATAACAAATACCGTGCGGTTCTTCATCAAATTATCTAACGCCCTTTGTACGACTGCTTCGGACTTATTATCTAACGCGCTCGTAGCTTCATCTAAAATCACGATATCCGCATTTCTAATAAAAGCACGCGCAATGGCCACGCGCTGGCGTTGACCACCGGAAAGGGTCATTCCGCGTTCCCCTATTTCGGTATCTAATCCATCTTTCAAAGAGCCTATAAAATCCTCTAAGTGGGCACTCTTCACAGCACGCATTAAATCTTGCTCACTGGCTCCGGGGCGGCCGATTAAAATATTATCGCGCAACGTTCCGGAAAATAAAAAGTTATCCTGAAACACTACCGCAATATGGTCGCGCAATGAATGCAACGTCAAATCCCTAATATCAGTTCCGTCGATGGTAATTTTTCCTTCCGTTACGTCGTAAAACCGCGGCAATAAACTCACTACCGTTGATTTACCACCGCCGGAATTTCCTACCAAGGCCAGTGTACTGCCTACGGGAACGGTCAAGTTCAAATCCTTGAGCACCGGTACATCCGGCTTATACGAAAAATTCACCTGTTCAAACCGAATTTCTTTTTTCACCTGTGTTAAAGCAACAGCGTTCGGCGAATCCTCGACTTTCACTGGCAGTGAGAATATCTCAAAAATACGTTCAATTGCAAGGAAAGCCGTCTTAATAGCGATATAGGTATCCCCCATGCTCTTTACCGGATGATAAAGGAGCAATAAGGCCGTTACAAATGAGGTAAAGTTACCGCTGGTAATGGTTCCTTTCACAATCAGCGAACTGCTCAACCAGAACACCAACGCCAATCCCAACGATACAATAAAGTGCATCACGGGCGAGAGCCATCCCGTATGTTTTACAATCCCCATATTAAGGGAGAAGATATTATTCATTAACTCGGCAAAACGTGTTTCTTGGTCTTTTTGTAAATTGTATGCGGCAATCGTGCGATTTCCGTTAAAAGCCTCGTTATAAGCGCGCATGGCTACAGCCCCCACCACCACCGTCTTGCGCACCAAATCTTCCAGAGATTTACGCACAATAAAAATTAAACCGCCGGCCAATGCAAACGCGCCAACGGCAATAAGCGTCAATTGCCAGGAGTTATACAACAGCACACAAATAAGCGCAATGGCCGAGCAGGTACGGGTTACCATTTTACGCAAGTTTTCAATCAACCCTGTGCTGGAAGCATCCGCGTCGTTATTGTAACGCATCATGATATACCCGGAATTAGTGGTATCAAAATAACCGGTATGCATTGTCATGAGTTTATGAAATAACTTCTTGCGTAAATCGATGGTAATTTTTCCACCCACCCACGTATTGAGGTATTTTACAGCATAGGTTAAACTGCTTTGAACAAATACGAAGCCCACAATTAAAAGAGGGATAAATGTAGCAAACTTAGCATTCTTTGCTACCAATACATCATCGGTAAACGACTTCATAAATAGGGCGATGGCGGAATCCAAAGCCCCGGCTGGAAGCGTTAAGAGCAAGCTAAGAGCGGCGCGAAACCAATACGGTTTTACAAACGGCCACATCTTTTTGTAATTGGCCACAATCGGATTGGCCATTACTAATTCCCCGATAGGACGAGTCCATACATTCTTCATTAAAAACACTCCCTTGTGGTTTATTTTATTATAACAGTTTCCAGCGGCTCTTGTCTTTAAAAAAGGGGTTGCAAAACCCAAGCATACTATGCTACACTAATCAAACAGTATTCGGCTAGCTATTTTGGGCCGATATTTATTTTGTAAGGGGAACACACAATCTATGGCTATTAAAAAAACAAGCAAAGAATCGCTTACAGCGGCTGAATTGAAAGAAATCAAAAAACATTTATTACATTTAAAAGAAGAAGCAACTGCCCGTTTAAAAGATAAAAAAGATATGGATATGCCGGAAGCCGAAGTGGGAGATGATATTGACAACGCAACGCGCAGTTTAGATAAGGAAATTTTATTTGAACTTTCCGGTAATGCCCACAACACCATTGAGCAAATTGAAGCAGCCTTGCGCAAAATGGACAAAGGCATCTACGGCACGTGTGAAATCTGCCGCCAGCCGATTCCTAAAAAACGTATTAAGGCTTTGCCCTTTGCGCGATACTGCATCAACTGCCAACACTCTACCGAGAGCAGCCACAGCTAGTCAGTTGCGTCCATTTACAAGATAAAGGCCACTCCGATTGGAGCGGCCTTTATCATACTCAAAGCAATTTCTTTATTGTTTAACACACTCTATAACTTGCCCATCCGTATAAACAATCGGTTTGAGGCAGACGGAGGCTTGAACATCGTGCCAATCTCCTCCCATCCATGTGATACGTTTTGTGCAATTCTCACAAGGTCCACAATCTCCCTCGTGCTTGTTGTGAGTACCATCATACCAATCACAAGTCCCTAAAGACTCATATCCTTTGACAATCGCACTAAACGCCGTCCTACTAGCACTCTGATATTCATTCCCAGCAAACTCAACCATATCATGCTCGTTATAGTGATTTTTGCTTTCAAAATCTTCTTCATCGTAAATTACACATTTTTTATCGCACGTTTCCAGTGATTGATTACAGTGTTTACGACAGTATAAATTCGCCTCTTCTCCCAAAGACGAGAACGGGCAAAATGTATACGTATCAACCCCCCACGCCTCCTGGAAAGTACATGCCTCCTCATCCACCGTAACGGGGTCGGAAACAAAGGCCAACGGTTTATTGGGAGAAGGAAGATCCCGCATATACGCCGTAAGAGAACTCTGTTGAGCCTTAAACAATAATGCTTTTCCGCACATGCCGTCTTCATCTACGTCATCGTCTACTATATCTGCACATTTACAATCAAATGTATTTCTAACACGGCATTTCCCCGCCCCACAAGCCGGGCAACAACACTCCGAACTGCTTGCGTGAAGATCCGAAAGAGCATCCTCTGGATTTGTGGAAATACCATTTAGTGACCCTGTAGTGTAACCCCTAATCATACGTGTAAAATTCCAATACTCCGGTTGTGGCCCACAAGACTTAGGATTTTCGTCATTCCAAGCATAACAAGTTTTTCCCTTGGGAGCTACGCACGTGTCACTCCATTCCCCATACTCCCATGCACCGATTTCCACATTACATTCGGCGGTGCGCGTACGTGTGCCGGTACCCGTTTCACATGGCCGGGTCTCATCTTCCAGTTTTGCAGGACACTCCGGAAAGTTATAATACTTCCACGTTGTTCCGTCACAATACGTGGTTGCCACCACTTGTCCACAAGTGCAAGATTTCACTTTATCGGCCGGACGAGTTGCAGCATCGCAGGCACCCACCGTGGCATCACATCCTACCGATTCCAGATAATCCGGCTTTTCTTGCAATTCCTGACAAGTGAGATAATTTTTGTTTAACTTATCACACTCGTCCCCATCGCAGCAAATACGTCCATCTGCGTAAGACGGCATCTTCAAAGCATAATTATACTTACCCCGGCTAGTGGCCAACATACCCTTTGGCTCTAATTGATACTCGAAATTACTGGTTGTTGCGTGAGGAATAAATTGCGATAATTTCCCAATATCCCCAATATATGGTTGTTCTAATGAGCATCGTTTTTCCTGCTCCATACGAACAGCAGCCATCATTTCTTCCGCTTCCGTAGTTTTGCGTGTTTCCACAACCTTATTGTATTTTGGCAATATCACCGCTGATAATACCCCAATAACTACTACCACTACCAACAATTCGGTTAATGTAAAAGCTTTTTTCTTATTCATAATTGCTCCAAACAAACTCCCCGGAGCGAAGCGAACTCCACCCCGAAGATTCTTTCTGTCACGCTCTAAGGAGATACCCCTTTAGAACACCCGTCAAGCACTCCTTATCTCGATGGGATATTTCCCCTTGTACAACACAAAAAAATCTTATCTCAAAAAAAAAGCTTTGTCAAGTAACAAGCTTTTCCTTGATATTAAAAAACCGCCTTTTCCTATGAAAAGACGGTTTTTCGAATTAACAATTCCAGATTCTATTTCCCAGATTCAAACATGACAGGCGTATGTTTTTCATCCTTGGCCAAAGCCCTAATTTTGTAGTGTTCTCCCTGGACCCCAAGTTGAAACCCCTTTGGTTCCAAAGCCGCCTGAGTATCCCGTCGAAACCGCACAGGATCCCCCGACAGCAACGCCAAGCGCTTCAAGTCGTTGGTATAGTAACCATAAAGGTTGTGATGCGTTTCTTCCAAAATGGCAATTTTTTGAAGGTGCTTATGAGCCTGATTGATATAGTATTGTCGGGCGAAGTCCCCCCCGCCAAGATATTGCGTATATACAGTCCAAGCAAACGCCACCAATAAAAGTCCACCCAATGCGCGGACTGCCCAACGCTCCCACGCCGCTTTTTGGCGGATTTGAACTACTACACTCCCCCCTAAAAAATCATGCAAAGCCCGGTGGCGTTCTTCAAAGAAAGACAACAGGAATCCACACATTAAAAGCGCCGCGCTGATGTAGTAACCCACCGCACGCAAGAAGGCACGCGGAAAGGAAATCGGGCCACTTAAATCCTGTTTAACAACCGCGATACCCACCAAACTTTTGCCCAACGTAACCCGGTCACCACAGGAAAAAATCGCTTCATACAAAATGAACAAAAAATTAATACCGGCCAGGATGGCAAAAAATTGCCACAATTTCAAATCATCTCCCAACATTCTTAAGGGAATGCGCGCCAATAATTGCGCTGGGATATAAACACAGCCATAATCTATCAGCAGGGCCACAAACCGTTCTGCCATAGAAGCATATACCACTTGAGGTCCTTCCGGCTTGTTATCTGCATTTGATTTGACAAGAGTTGGTATTTCAGGGTCCATCATAATATTAATACGATTTTCGGTCATAAAATACTCCTTGCTTCTATTATAACAAGTTTTTTATGTCACTGCGCAAAAAGGAGCCGCTCGTTTGGAGCGGCTCCTTTTTATACACAAACTTTACTTAAGCTGCAATACCCAACGAGGAGAATAACACATATACCCCGAATACACACATCACAATTGCTATACTGACCGTAATTGCTTTATTCCAGGGAGTGGTATCTACCACGTTTAAGTCCTTGCCATCATCGTATTTATTTTGAGACGGCCACACTTTCCCGGTGATATACATAAATACCACCGAGATAGCAAACAGAATCGCTAAAATATGCAAGAAGTGCAACTCGGTCTTAATCACGCCTAACTGGGTAAGCCCGTATCCTACCATGAAGAACACAAGCGTCACTTTGGCCGCCCAAGCAGGTGCTTTTTTGTTAAGCATACCGAAAATAATCAAGGTGAAAATCGGCACGTTGTAAAAACCGTTTACCATCTGTAAGTAGTTGAATAATCCCGACGGAGCCATAGCAATCAGCGGCGCCACACACATCGAGAAAATCACCAAGAAAATACCTACAAATTTCCCTTTCTTTACCAGTTCGTGATCGGTAGCGGTAGGCTTAATGAGCGGCTTATACACATTGAGCATGAACAAGGTAGAAGTAGAGTTCAGCGCTGCGTTAAACGAGCTCAAAATGGCACCGAATAATACGGCGGCAAAGAAACCCGTTAAGTAGAACGGGAGCACTTGCTTTACCAGCATCGGGTAAGCCATATCCCCCACTTCCAACGGATTATTTTGGAAGATATGAAAAGCAATAATGCCCGGAATAATTAAGTACAGCGGCCCGAACAATTTAAAAATAGCGGCTAACAAAAGACCTTTTTGGCCCTCTTTTAAGTTTTTAGCAGCCAGCGCACGCTGAATAATCGTCTGGTTACAACCCCAATAGAACAGGTTGACTAAAAACATTCCCGTAAACATGGTGGCAAACGGGACCGGGTCTGTGGCGCTTCCAATGGCGTTAAACTTATCCGGGTGGGCTTTAACGATTTCCGTAATACCACTCACGATATTTCCATCACCCACGTAGGCAAGTGCAAAAAGCGGTACCATTAAGCCACCAATAATAAGTCCAATTCCGTTTAAGGTATCGGCAATTGCCATAATGCGTAAACCGCCAAACACCGTATACAGACATCCTAAAACACCAATTGCAATCACCACCACAATAATAGCCATCATGGGAGAGAGGTGGAAGGTACCCATGATATCAAAAATACCACCCATGCCAATGGCACCCGAGTAGAGCACCGTGGGCAGCAAAATCAACACGTAACCAGCTAAGAACAAGAAGTTGACAAACTGCTTGGTCATCGCATCATAACGTTCACCGATAAAATCCGGAATCGTAGCATATCCTTTTTTGAGGTAGCGCGGCAGAAAGAAAAAAGCTACGATAATCAGTGCTAAAGAAGCCCCTACTTCGTAGCCCATCCCCGACATGTTGAACATATACCCTTGACCATTCAAACCTACCATTTGTTCCGTAGACAAGTTGGTCAATAGTAGCGAAGCCGCGATCACCCATCCGGTAAGTCCTCTCCCGGCTAGAAAATAACCTTCGGAAGAAGATGCGTCTTTCTTGCGTGTTAAATAATACGAAATACCTAACACGAGCGCCGTAAATCCAACAAACGACGTAATTGTTAGTAACATGAATCCTCCCAATCCTTCAGAAATTTCCGGCTTAAGCCGGCCCGACTGATACAAACCTGCTAGGGTCGCGCCAACATTCCAACAGCAGACCTTGATTTTGCGCGAGTTAATTCTTATACTTTCCTTATAGTCCGTCTGCTTCTTTCATTGTAAATATAATCAGCCAGTTCGTCAACTGGTTTAAGAGGTCAAAGATGATTATTTGGTTTTTGTTTGGCGCTATGTGCATGCTAATTCTTTTATTTTTGGCTGCTTACTGGAAGTTTATGCAGCTAAATTCGGTGGCTAAGAATGCCTGGCAACAATTGGAAAATAATTTAAAAAACCGTGCAGAACTGATTCCCACGCTGGCTTTATCTGCAGCGGCTTTTGACGAATTAGACCGGGCTTTTATAGAGAAGTTAAACCATCTAAAAGAGGCGTGCCGCCAAACTGTTGACTTGCCGCAACGAGTGACGCAGGAAGAACAGGTAACACAAGCATTTAAAAAAGTATTTACTGCAGCGCAAAATCATCCTGAGTTACAAACCAATGAGGTGTTTCAGCGGTTACAGCAAAACGTAATCAAGGCAGAAGCAAAAGTGCAACGTTCAAAACGAAAATACAACAGCGCTGCCCGCGATTTTAATATCATTACCTCTATCATTCCATTAAATTTGATTGCTATTCTTTTTGAACTTTCCCCCTATGAATATTTTGACTTTGGGGTCAGTTTACAAAAACCCGCTGAATCGGCCTTACCCCCAAGCCCCGAAAAGTAGTATCATATAGATATGATTATTAACGACGAAAAAATTGAACGCACGCTGGAAAAAGCCGCGTCGCACGACGACACGCAAGTAGCCGTCATTTTAACTAAGGCCAAAGAACTCAAAGGAATTTCTTTGGACGAAGCCGCTGTTTTACTAAACATAACCGACCCGAAATTATTAAACCAACTTTTTGACACCGCTAAGTACGTAAAAGAAGCTATTTACGGTAACCGTATCGTTTTATTTGCTCCTTTATATATTTCTAACTTATGTACAAACGAATGTGTATATTGCGCGTTCCGCCGCTCCAACACCACGCTTAAACGCCATGCCAGCAGCCAGGACGAAATACGCCAGGAAATTGAGGCGCTGTTAAAGCAAGGCCACAAGCGCGTATTGATGGTAGCCGGCGAAGCATACCCCGGCGGCGGTTTGCAATATGTTTACGACAGTATTAAAACGATTTACGATACCCGTTGGAATGGGCACAATGTCCGCCGTGTTAACGTCAACATTGCCCCCCTTACGCTGGAGCAATTTGCCGAGCTGAAAAAATGCAATATCGGCACGTTTCAAGTGTTTCAAGAAACGTATCACAAAGAAACGTACGAAAAATTCCATTTAGCCGGCTCTAAAAAAGATTATCAATTTCGTTTAGACGTGATGGACCGTGCCTTGCAAGCCGGCATGAACGACGTGGGCATTGGGCCGCTACTTGGCTTATACGATCACAAATTTGAAATTTTAGCTACGCTTGAACATTCGTGGTACTTGGACAAAACGTACGGAGTCGGTCCGCACACGATTTCCATTCCGCGTTTGGAACCGGCGGAAGGAAGTTATTTAAGCACGCACCCTAATGACGTATTAAGCGACAACGAATTTAAAAAATGCGTAGCCGTGTTGCGCCTAGCGGTGCCGTACACGGGGATCATTTTAAGCACGCGTGAAACGCCCACCATGCGCAATGCCTGTTTGGAACTAGGCGTATCGCAAATCTCGGCTGATTCGCGCGTCAACCCCGGCGGCTACTCGTACGATAAAGAAAACGGTAGCCAGTTTACGTTAAGCGACAGCCGCACACTCGCAGAAGTGATTGACGCCGTGGTAGATGCCAAGCATATGCCGTCTTTCTGCACCGGCTGTTACCGGCTGGGCCGCGTAGGTAAAGACTTTATGGATATGGCGAAACCGGGCCTTATCAAAACACATTGTTTACCCAATGCCATGTTTACGTTTGCCGAATACTTGGAAGATTTTGCACCCTTACCGCTCAAAGAAAAAGGGTATGCCCTTATCAACCAAACGGCTAAAGATGCTTTCCCTGCGGATTCTCCCATTCATAAATTGATTGAGGAAAATCTGGCGAAAATCAAAGCCGGGAAGCGGGACTTATACTTCTAATAACAAAAAATTCCCCAAGTTTTACTTGGGGAATTTTTATGTACCAAAATATATACTATTTATCTTTGTTGTAATTTTTCACAAACGTAGAAAACAACGCGGCCGTTTCAGCTGACACGTTATAAAGCTTCTGTAAGTTTTCCGGGGAGTAGGCGCAAATATAATCACCGCCACACATTTCCTCTACACCAATGTTATAGCGCAACTCTTCGATTGTGTTTACTCTGCCCCATCCGGTAGCAATGGGTTTTTCAAAAGCAGAACGCTTAACAAGAAAAGCAACTTCAGGGCAATCTTCTTTCAACTGATTATATGCCTTAATTACGGGCACAAATGCTTCCACCATCTTTCCTGGCTCGTAAGAGGTAGCCTGTTGTATAACACGGATCAATTCATCATACGATACTCTGAAAGCAGCAAGATTTTCATCATTCATATTTTCAAACAATGCAATCAAGCTTCGTTTTTCCTCGGATAGAAGATTTGTCTTAACGTTATATTCCAACAGGGTAATTTCCGCATCTTTGTTTTCTTGCGGGAAATAGAGGTCAAAAATTTCAATCATACCGATCGGGCGATAGGTATTCCAACCAGCCCAAACCGGTTTTGCTAATAAGTTGGCAAGTCTCCCCTTGTTTTCTTTGTTTTTAGGGTCAGCAAATACTTTGTTATAGACGGTTAAATCTTCAAATAATGGCCGCAGTTGCTGATAAGAAGGGGCCTTTATAGTAAATATGTTCTTTTGATAATCGGCATAGGCAGTTTCATCAAAATCTCTGCTAGCTTGGGCAATGGCACGCGTAACGCGGTTTCTCAAAATAGCCTCCTCGCTATGATCAATTTGCGCAGTTAATGGCAAATAGCCTAGCGATACAACAAGTGCAACAAGCAATTTCTGGTACATATTCTCTCCTTTTGGATATTAAGGTATTCTTATTTTATCGCTTTCTTGCACATTTTACAATGGACCAAAGGACCTATTTGGAAATAGTCTTTGGACCTAAAAAGTCCCAAATGACAAAAAAAGACCGGGCTGTAAAGCCCGGCCTTTACGTTCTAAGAAAACTTAGAATTTAATCAACATACCGAGTTGGCCTTTGACGTTGTCTTTGGCAAATTGGTCTTTGTTGAAATTGGTACCATTCCAGCTGGTGTAGTTGGCATAACCGGCACCGGCAAACAATTGCACATATTCGTTGTGGTCATATTTGACGGTCAAGTCAGCTT
>CAMZDW010000014.1 GCA_947305555.1 uncultured Elusimicrobium sp. | reverse complement strand
CGGGTTTCTTTCTTTCCACCATACGGGGATCGCGCGTTAAATAGCCGGCTTTCTTAACGGCTTTTTTCAAGTCTTCGCTCACAGCCGCCAAAGAGCGGGCAATTGCGTGGCGCAAAGCACCGGCTTGAGAAGACACGCCGCCGCCCAATACTTTAGCGGTTACGTCGTATTCTTTTTCGGTGTTGGTTACCACAAGCGGAGCTTTAACAGCCGCTTTGCAGCGGGCATTGTTGCCAAAATATTCATCCAACGATTTGGTATTAACGGTAATATTTCCTTTGCCTTTAAGTAAAGAAACAGTGGCAACGGAGGTTTTTCTTCTACCGGTTTTCAAGTCTTTCGTATTCTTCATAAAAATCCCTCTTATTTACCCATGCGTTCGGTGAAGGTGTGTTCTTCGCCGGCGAACAAGCGCAAGCGTTTCATGCGCGGTGCGCGGAGTTTGTTTTCGTCTAACATACGTTTAACGGCCAATTCCAGCACACGGGTCGGGTTATTTTCAAGCACACGTTTGACCGGCGTTTCTTTGGCGCCTTTGGCATAACCGGAGTGCGAGAAATACACTTTTTGCTCCATCTTTTTACCGGTGAGTTTCACTTTACCGGCGTTGGTGACGACGACGAAGTCGCCGCAGTCCATATGGGGCGTATACGTTTTTTTGTGTTTGCCCATCAGCAGTACGGCAATACGAGTTGCCAATCTGCCCAGCGTTTGACCCGTGGCGTCAATGTGATGCCATTTGCGGGTGGTTTCTACTTCCTTAACGGAAGGTAAAAAAGTTTTTGTCATGTTTTGTTTCTACCTTTTGTAATTAATGCGCAGCGGAGTGGTGGCCGCTGTCTTAATGACTCGTGGTTTCCTATATATTATATAAAAGTTTGTAAATTTTGTCTTGTCTTATTGTAGTAAAGGCAACAACCTTTGCGTGGAAGATCCTGAAACAAGTTCAGGATGACCTAATAATTTTAAGAAGCTAACAAATCCTTCCAAGTAGGATTATGCTTAGTTATTAAATTGCGTTTCCAGTTTCTATGCCATCTTTTTAACTGCTTTTCTCTGCCAATAGCATCCACCATACTGGCACAGTTTTCACAATATACTAATTTGCATAAATTATATTGTTTAGAAAATCCGTCTTGTTTTTTCTGCTGATGTTCATACAAACGCCGCGTTAAATTATTGGTAACTCCTATATACAGAACCTGATTTGTTTTGTTTGTAAGGATATAAATAAAAGGCATATTTAGTAAATCCATCAAAAGAAAAGTCATGCTGAACTTGTTTCAGCATCTTCCACGCACGCCGTTATTTGTATGTGGTTGAATTAGTTTATTATAGCACAATGCAAATTACATTTGTTTCATACGTCTGCAAAAAGTGCCTGAATTTCCGCTAGCGTGTCTAACCGTACAAATTGGCCCCGCACTTCTGCCGCATTTGGGAAATCTTTAATCCAATATCCGGCAGTCTTGCGGCTGCGGTTAACCCCAATCCGTTCGCCGTAATAGGCCACATTTTCTTCAATAAGTGCTTGATAAATTTCTAACCGCTTTTGTGGAGTGTGTTGTTGCGGTGTCCGTCCGGCAAGTTCATCCATAATATCTTGAAAAATAAACGGATTTCCCACGGCGCCGCGCCCAATCATCACGCCCGAACAACCTGCTTCTATAAACTCTTTTACGCGCGCGGCACTTGTAACCCCGCCGTTTCCAATTACCGGAATTTTTACTGCGGCACATGCTTGGGCTAACGCTTCCACATTCGGTTCCCCGCTATGTACATCCACCGCCGCACGTGCATGCAGCGTAACTGCGGCCGCACCGCAATTTTCGGCTAATTTTGCCAACCGTGCCCCTAAAACTTCCTGATGATTGAGCGCAATCCGCGTCTTTAACGTAACCGGAATTTTGACGGCTTTCACGGCAGATTCTATCAAACGGCCCAATTTTAATTCATCTTTCATCAATACGCATCCGGCCCCGGCTTTATTAATTTTTTTAACCGGACAGCCTGCATTTAAATCCACCATATCTGCTCCGGCCTGTTCGGCGTTACGCGCGGCCTGCGCAATAGTTTGTTCATCCGAACCAAAAATTTGCATGGAAACCGGGTGTTCTTTCGGATTTACTTGCAACATACGCCCGCTTTTTTCATTTCCGTAATGAAGCGCATGTGCAGAAACCATTTCAGCGCATACCAGTCCGGCTCCGCCGCGCAAACAAAGCACGCGAAAGGGACTGTCTGTAATTCCGGCCATAGGTGCAAGCACTAAATTATTGGCACACACAACGGAACCTATTTTCAACGGATGGATTTCATTCATTTTGTTTTTTCCAACGTCCCAAAGCTGGTATATTTAAATTCTTTTGTTTTACCAAACAAGCACGCATAATTTGCCGTACTTCCACAAACGTATTTTTAAACTCAAGCGAGTTAATAAAAAAATCATGCCCAAAGCCCCCGGCCAAGATATGATCCGTCACTGCAAAACGATATTTTTCCTCTGGACGGACAATCCGGCCGTTATCTAAAACCACCTGTTTAATTTTTTTTCCAGTTGCAGCCTGCGGATTATAATTAACATGAAAACCGGCAATCTGAGGAAAATTATCTTTCACTTCCAGTGAAGCTTCCAAGGCACGGATAAAGTCTTTTCCCTTGATAGTAAGGAAGGTAATGTTGTCCCCATAAGGATAGGTATTATATAAGTCATATTCGCTGATAGGGCCTTCCGGGAGCGGACTGCGAAGTGAATCTGAATTTAAAACAGCCCCATCTAACTTTGCCCAACGGTCCAAACAGTCGGCCAATAAATCTCCGAGTAAAGACTCTTGAACTAGACTATGAGAAACTCCCTGTTTGCTTTGAGTTAGCCGTGCCGTCATTTTTTTACGTGTATTTTCACGCAAAGATTTGATATGAGTGGCCAGCGCTTCATCCTCCCCAAAAGAGTCCTTTAATAAAGCAATATCTTTTAAACTAAAATTGTTGATTTGTTTGTTTTCATCAAAAGTAAGTTGAATATGCGTAACACTGTCCAAGTGGGCACCCGGGTACACAATATGGGTGTTGTTAACTCGCTCTTCCTCCGCATTTTCTAACCCTCTATTGGCACTCAAAATCAAATCAATCCCGTTGACTTCCCCAGCCAAAGCGACCTCTGTTTCATTCCCGTCACTTTCCCCCAGGGAACTTAAAATAATAACGAAGTGTACTCCTTTTTCCCGAAGGGAAGCGGTCAGCTCACGCGCTCGCTCCACCGGATCTTGCGCCGCAAATCCACCCAAACGCGATTTGTGTAATTGAATTCCTTGCGGACTCACTAGTCCCAAAACGCCTATTTTAATTCCTTCTACCGTAAAAATTTGATAGTCGTGCATCGGCCAGGGAATTTTATTTTCAAGGGTAATATTGGAAACTAAAAAGGGAAATTTTTGCTCGCGAACGACCCCGCGTAAAGCCGGCCAACCAAAAGAAAAATCCGCCTCCGTAACGGAAGCCGCCGAAAAAGGAATAGCTTGAAGTAACGAAGTCATATAGGCTCCTTGTGTGAGGGCACTTTCCGGGGAGGAGCCAAACCAGTTTCCCCCATCAAATAGGAGAAAAGGAGTATCTTGTTTATCTAAAAAACTTTTTAGAATAGCATAGCCGCCGGCTTCCCGATTATCAAACCGGGGCTCCGGGCGGCTATAATAAAATCCTTTCGTATCGGCGGTATAAAAAATATTAATTTGAGTAGGTTGCGGTTTTTGGCAGCCGATAGTTAAAAAAGCAGCTGCCAAAATGACCGCTAAAATCCGCCGGATTTCCTTCATGGCAATTGTACCACGCGGCCGGTCGGTGCCGGGATTACTTCCCCTTTGCGTAAACCGTCTTCCATCAAATCACGAATAGTCTTCGTACCAATTTGCTTTTTCTGTGTAGCCGGGATCTTTTTAAACAAATATCCCTCACTGCCACCGCCCGCAATGTAAGTATTGGTGGCAATCGTATATTTTTGACTATTTTTAATCGGCTTTTGGTTAATCCAAATATGCAAATCTTTGACTTTGCCTTTTTTATTCACTTTATATGTAACCGCCAAACCGGAATAGGCGTATAAATTACGCGGCACCAAATTCGTTTTGACAAAACGTTTGAGGAATCGACCGTTAACCGTCACTTGTGTAATGGTATTTTCAAACGGGTGAATATCAATCAAATCGCGCTTAGTGACCGGCCCGGCATTCATAGCTACACGGGTACCACCCAGATTGTGGATAAACACATCCGCACCGCTGTATGCTTTACCCAAATCGGCAATCCAGTTATCCAGCGGCGTATCTTTGTGAGAAGCAACCGGCGCCTGTTTAGACAAGCCATCCTCCAAAGTCCCGACTACTTCATCCACTCCCGGCTCGCGTAAGGAATCTGCCAACGCGGCCATTTCCTGATCTTCCCCCGTTTTAGAAACAACTAACGGGATGAGTGTAGACTCGGTTTTTTCCACCTTTCCTGTTTTATCGTTCGTGGTGACGGTAATCTTGCTGACATTTTGCAAATGACATCCGCTTTCTACAAATAAAACGTCGTTAATTTTTTCATTCTGAATAATTTTGTGTGCGTGCCCACCTAAAACAACATGTACACGGCCCGCATATTTTTTACCGATGTCCCCTACGTAAGGTTGAATCCCGTGTTTATCATCTCTCAGGGAATCATGCACAATAACTACCACCAGTTGTGGATTTTCTTTTTCTACTTCAGTCAAAGCTTGATCTAAGGCTTCTAATGGTTTTGTAAAAGTATATTTTGTAGTCGGGTTTGTGGGAGTATGATTT
Organism: uncultured Elusimicrobium sp.; assembly: GCA_947305555.1. GTDB lineage: Bacteria > Elusimicrobiota > Elusimicrobia > Elusimicrobiales > Elusimicrobiaceae > Avelusimicrobium. The sequence goes on along the minus strand of CAMZDW010000014.1, from coordinate 23,554 downwards.
GCCAGCCCAATGACTGCAATTTTGACTCCGTTGCGTGTGAAAATTTTGTACGGAAGTACCGGAGCCGGACGTTTTAACGAATCGGCTTCTACAAAGTTGGCTGCCAAAATCGCAAAGTTAGCTTTTTCCAAGATGGGCGCCACAGCCGCTTCTTTAAAATCAAATTCATGGTTGCCAATGGTGGAAGCATCATAACCTGCGGCATTCATCAATTCTACAGCCTTGATCCCTTTCGATTTTTTGGTTTCAATTGTACCGTTGGCAAAATCACCACTATCTAATAACAAATATTCCTGGGGACCCGTTTTTAGCACCGATACTAACGCGGCAAAACCACCCTGCCCCTCTTTGGGATAAAAGAATCCATGCGTATCACTCGTGTGATAAATCGTTACAGTTTTAGCCGTTAACAACAACGGCAAAACGAGTACAGCCAACAACAAACTGATTTTTTTCATACGCGCTCCTGTTTAAATAATCTGTATTTCTAATGTCTACTTTGCAAATCGTGAAAACGGTGAAATTTTACGCAGTCGCTCAATAATCGGCGGCAGTTCTTTAAGCACCGTGTCAATATCAGATTGCGTGGTTTGGTCTGACAAAGAAAACCGGATGGACCCGTGCGCAAATTGGAAAGGCACCTTCATCGAGCGAAGCACGTGCGACGGTTCCAGTGAACCCGACGTGCACGCAGAGCCCGAAGAAGCACAAATTCCAAAATCATTGAGATACATTAAAATGGATTCGCCTTCAATATAACCAAAACTGATGTTAGTTGTATTGGGTACACGATTTGCAGGGTCGCCATTTACTTTAACATCCGCAATAGAAGCTAAAATACCCTTTTCTAAGCGGTCCCGCAAAGCGGCAATTTTTTCGCTGGTACCATCGGTTAACCGTTTCCCTGCCAGTTCAGCAGCTTTGCCAAGCCCCACAATATAAGGGACATTTTCCGTCCCGGCGCGGCGATGTTTTTCTTGGTGACCTCCTACCATAAAGGGTAGAAATCGTGTGCCGCGTTTGACGTACAAAGCGCCCACGCCTTTAGGCCCGTGAAACTTGTGCGCCGAGAGTGATAACATGTCTGCCCCAACCGCCTGCACATCCACCGGGATCTTCCCCATAGCTTGCACGGCATCCGTATGAAAAAGTGCTCCATGCGCGTGTGCAATTTGGGCAATTTCGGCAACTGGAAAAATCGTTCCCGTTTCGTTGTTAGCCCACATGACAGAAACGAGGGCAGTTTGTTCATCAATTACTTTTTTAAATTGTTCCAGGTTAAAGCGTCCTTGTTCGTCCACACCGATATAGTCCACGCGATAACCTTGCGCTTCTAATTGTTTGAAGGGTTCCAATACTGCCGGATGTTCTACAGCGGAAGTGATAATGTGTTTTTTATCTTTAAAACAGCGTACCGCCGATAAAATAGCCGTATCATCACTTTCAGTGGCGCAAGAAGTAAAAATAATTTCATCGTCGTATTCTGCCCCAACAAACTGGGCTACTTGGTGCCGGGCGATATCAATAGCGTGGCGATTTTGGCCACCAAAAGTATGCATGCTCGACGCATTTCCGTACTGCTCACTAAAATAGGGTAACATCGCTTCCACTACGGCCGGAACACATTGTGTGGTTGCATTATTGTCTAGATAAATTATTTTTTGCATATTATGCTTGCTCTACCGTTAAATCGGAAAACACTTTTTCTTTGAGCACTTTTTCAATAAAATTCTTGAGTGTGCCTTGTGCCCCGGCACATCCGCTGCACATGCCTACTAAACGGATTTTTACAATATTACCGTTCAAGTCCACCAGTTCAGCCGAACCGCCGTCCATATTAAGTTTAGGGCGGACGTCTTCTTCTAATACTTTTTCAATTTTGCGAATTTTTTCCACCAGTGTCAGCTGATCAAATGTTTTTAACGCAGTTGGAACCGGGCACGATGTCGCGTGATTTACTTTATCTAAAATCTTTTGGATTTCTCCTTTGCATTGTCCACAAGCACCACCGGCTTTTGTAAAATGTGTCACATCCTCTACCGTCGTTAAGTGATTGGTACGAATAGCCTTAATAATGGCTTCCTCAGACACGTTAAAACAACGGCAAACGATTTTTTCCGCTTCTTGCTCAAATACGACCGGGGCACCACCCTGACGGTAGCTTTTCACAGCCGCTTCTAATGCTTCCATGCCCATTACGGAACAGTGCATTTTTTCCGCGGGTAAACTTCCTAGCGCGTCCGCAATATCTTGATTGGTAATTTTAGAAGCTTCTGCAATGGTCTTCCCCTTTACCATTTCCGTCAAAATAGAAGATGATGCAATCGCACTGGCGCATCCAAAAGTTTCAAATTTGGCGTCCTCAATGACATCGGTTTCTTTATTTACTTTAATCGTTAATTTAAGTGCATCCCCGCACACCAAACTGCCTACTTGGCCCGTACCATCCGCGTTAGGAATTGCTCCCACATTGCGCGGATTTTTAAAATGATCCATTACTTTATCCGTGTAATCCCACATGATTTCACTCCCCCTTCTTTTCTTAATAATATTATACCATTATTGTTTCCAAACCGCCGAGCGTCCCAGCCCACAAATTGCTACAATATACCTATGCAAATTTCTAAGGCAGCTATCTTCTATAATGCACATAAAATGCAAAATGCTCCGCTGGCCAAGTCCGTGCAGAATTTTTTGGAGAGCCAAGGCATTCAAGCTCCCATTATGACCGAGTTAACTTCTTTAACCGGGGTGGAGCTGTTAGTCAGCGTGGGTGGAGACGGTACGCTGCTTCGTTGTGCCCGAACTTGTGCTCCCTTACAGATTCCTATTTTTGGGATTAACGGAGGCACGTTGGGATTTTTAGCCACCACCGAGCAAAAAGAGCTGGAAAAAAATTTACTTTTATTCCTACAAGGAAAGCTGCCCCTGCAAGAGCGCTTACTGCTACAAGCCAACGTGCAAATCCCGAATGAAAAACCGGTAACCTACGTTGCGTTTAACGATTGCGTAATTCGTTCAGCACAACCGCGCGCGTATACTTTGCAAGCCAGTTTTAGCGGACAGGAAATGCCTTCTTACTTTGGAGATGGCGTAATCATTTCCACCCCCACTGGTTCTACGGCCTATTCTTTGGCGGCCGGCGGACCGATTGTGGCCCCCGGCGTGGATGTACTGGTGGTAACCCCTATCTGTCCGCACACACTGCACCAACGTCCGCTCGTACTTCCAGCAACCGGAACGCTTGTTTTAACTCCAAAATTAGAAATGGAAACAGACCGGGCGACCCTAAGTTTAGATGGACAAATTAACCTCACGCTTACTCCGGGAACAAAGGTTACCCTTACGCGCAGCATTCACAAAGTGCGTTTGGTATGTAACCCGCAACGTAGTTTTTTTACACTTTTAAACAGAAAATTAAATTGGGGTGCCCGATAATATGTTGCGCGAATTAACTGTTGAAAATTTTGCCATCATTTCCAAACTCACACTTTCATTTGGAAAAGGGCTGCACGTTTTTTCCGGGGAAACCGGAGCCGGCAAATCCATCATTATTGAAGCACTGGGGTTTGTATTAGGCGCCCGGGGCGACGTATCCGTCATTAAGGACGGAGCCGACCGGATGCGTGTAAATGCCACTTTCTCTAGCGAATTACTCCCCCCGAAACTACGCCAAGAATTTCAAATTTCCGGGGATGTGTTTACCCTGCGCCGTGAGTTAGATCGTAAAGGCAAGGGAAAAGCGTACGTAGACGGCCGCCCGGTAACGGTAGCCACGCTAGCCAAAATTGGGCAGCACTTAGTAGATTTTCACGGGCAACATGACCATCAAAGTTTACTTCATACAAGTGTGCATTTAATGCTATTAGACCAATTTGCCAAATTGGAAAAAGAAGTGTCCTCCTTAGCCCTTGTGTATGAACAAGCTCAAACATTACGTGAACAACTGGAAGCCATCCGCTTAAGTGAGCAGGAAAAAAATCGACTACTAGATTTATATTCCTATCAATTACAAGAAATTGAAAATTTACATCCTTCGGTTGATGAGGAAATGCAGTTGGAGCAAAATCTGCCCAAACTCAAACACGCCGGTCGCTTACTGGAACTGGCCCAAGCCGCTTACGAACAGCTTTATAATGCAGAAGGCGCGGCGACTTCTCGCACAGCCAAAGCTGCCAAATGTTTGGAAAGCATGGCAGAACTCGATGAAAATTTAGCAACCCTTGCACAAGATGTTCAAGGAGCTTTGGTTACATTGGAAGATGCCGCCTCCACACTCAGTTCCTACAAAGAAGATATGCAACTAGATCCAAACGCACTAGACAAAATGTTGGAACGGCATGAAAAATTAAAAAGATTAAAAGCTAAGTACGGCCCGGAAATAGCCGATGTGCTCAAAACTGCACAAGATTTAAAAATTAAAATTAAAAATTTACAACATGCCGAAGAACACGAGCAAGATTTGCAAAATGAATTAACTGCAGCCGAAAAGAAACTCGGCACGCTTGCGCTCTCTTTACATGATAAGCGGATGGATGCTGCTGAAAAATTAGCCTCGCTTATTACCGAGCAAATACGGCCGTTAGGATTTAACCAAATCAAATTTGCCGTAGCGGTCGAAATGGATGAAGAAAATATAGGACCCACGGGAGCTGATAAAGTGGAATTTCTATTCTCCCCTAACCCAGGTCAAGCCTTGCGACCATTAAAAAATATCGCTTCCGGCGGTGAAATTTCACGCGTGATGTTAGGATTAAAAACGGTACTTGCTTCCACCGTTCCAGTGATGGTATTCGATGAAATTGACGCCGGCATTGGTGGAGAAACGGGTCTTTTAGTCGGTCAAAAATTGCATAACTGTGCTCAGAATCGTCAGGTTCTGTGTGTAACCCATTTGGCTCAAGTAGCAGCTTGTGCAAATGCCAATTTCCGAGTAGAAAAGAAAGTCGTTAAAAATACAACCGAAGTATCCATTACCCCTTTAACAGGGGAAATGCTTACCCAAGAAATTGCCCGCATGCTGGGAGGAAATACGGATAAACATTCCGCGGCCTTCAGCCATGCGCGTGAATTGTTGCAAGCTACGAAGCACAATAAATCCTAATCCCAAAATTCTTAGCGATTTTTACGTTTTGTTTTGATACAATAAAGGGGTAGGATGTTATATCGAAATTGATTATAAGGAGTAAAACTATGTCTAACTGTTGTCACAAATATACAAAATGGTTGCCGCACAATTGGCTATGCTTACGGGGGCTTTCCTTTTTCTTCTTAGGATTTTTCTACCTCGCATTCTGCTATGCCATTTACCAAACCATCTATATTTTGATTCGCTTCTCTGGTGCTGAAATTGCAGCAGCACTCGCTTACTATGTATTGAGCGATTTGGCAGCAGCAATTATTTTCTTGACGATTGCCAAAGCATTGGGCGCACTTCGTGCTATCAAACAAGCGGTTGCTCCCTGCGGTTGCTCAACTGAAAAAACGACTGAAGAAGCCAAATAATTTAAAGCGGCGCGCTTAAATGCCCGCCGCTTTTTTCTTTTTTATTTTAATAATCTGTATGAAAAAATTAATCCCTTTTTTACTCATTGTAGCAGTATGTTGTATTTCCCGGGCCGAAACTCTCAAAATGAAAGATGGTACCCTGGTTACAGGATCCATTTTATCTCAAACCGAGTACACCCTTAATTTAGCTACCTCGTACGGAAATATTACCCTAAGTCAACGCGAAATTGAAGAAATTTTGCCGGATAAACACCGCCTTATTTTAAAAGGAGGTTCCCAACTTGTCGGCATTATTTTGGACATGGATGAATTTAACTTAAAACTTCAAACAGATGACGGGGCCACCGTTAATGTGGATATGCCCCAAATTGTTTCTATTGAAACGTACGACTATGATCGCGGTAAAGAAGCGCAACAACAATTTGTGGAACAAAAAATAGAACAACAGGCTTCTCAAGTTGCTGCACAGGGAGCTGCAACTGCAGCAGCCACTTCCGCAACGGTTGAGGCAGCCGGCGGATTAACCTTTGATTCAGATATTAACCAAGTCTTTAATGCGCAAAAGGCAACTGTCGTAAATGGACAAGTGCAGACCCCACAAGTACATACAGCCGTTCAAGCCGCACCGCGTCCAATGAGCGAAGAAGAAGCCTTCTTAAAAAATGTAAAAACAGGCGCTATTAGCCAACAGGAATATGCCGCCAAAGCCAAAGAAGAACTGTCTAGCAAAAAGTCGGTAAAACAAGCCCTTCCGGAAAAACGCATTGAAAAAAATTATTCCAAGTATTTTTCCGTTCAGGCCGGGGTAATGCCTCTGGATTTAACGCTGGATAATTCCGGAGTATCTCCCCAACAGGATGCCCTAGACGTCGGTGGAACCAGTGTGTTAATATCCAGCAAATTTTTGTGGCGTCTTAAAGAAAGCAATTTGTGGCTTGGTCCAACTGTTTCTATTGGGAATATTCCCAATAACTCTTTCCCGGATTTAGTCACTCCTCCCAGTACGGAAAATCCGGATCCACAAATTAAAACTAACGGGCAGATTTTATCACTTGGGCTTGCCGCTCATTACTACCTGAACCCAACCCATAAGTTTATGTTTTATCTATTAGGATCTGCTTCCTATGAAATGCTTTCGCTTAACTACCGCTCGGATGCACCCAGTCATAACCTAAAATCCAACGGCTTTGCCGGAGCAGGTGGTGTGGGTGTGGAAACTTGGGTGGATGATGTTATGGTCGGGTTAGAAGTACGCCAAGTCTTTGCTTCGCGCCAAGATGAGCTCAAAAAATCTGCCTCTTCCAATACGGTAATCCAAGCGCAACTGAGCTGGAAATTTTAATGAAAATCCTACTACTTCCCAACGCACTAAAAGGTTCCCTAAGTGCGCTGGATTTTATACGAGTTGCCGAGCGCGAATTAATAAAACGCCACCGGGTAAAAAGCCTCCCATTGACGGACGGTGGGGACGGATTTTTAGATTTTTTTAAAACGATTTATCCACAAGCCCAAACGCACTATACCATCGCAAAAGATTCTTTTTTAAGAAATCACCGCGTTACTTTTCTCTTCTTACCCCGTCAAAAAATAGCTGTAATTGAAACCGCTAAAATTTGTGGATTGGGTAACGTTAAAAAAGAAGAACTGGACGTATTACACGCTTCTTCTTACGGGGTGGGGCAAGTTCTACTAAAGGCCGCTCAAGCCGGAGCCAAAACTATCTATATCGGACTCGGCGGCGTTTCTTGCAACGATGGCGGAGCCGGCATGGCCGTTGCTTGCGGGGCACAATTAACAGACCAAAAAGGAAAAAATCTTCCCTTGGGGGCCAAGTCTTTAGGGCAACTCCATCGACTGGATTTATCTAAATTAACTCAACAGTTTAAAGGAGTAAAATTAATTGGCGTATCCGACGTGACCAACCCACTACTCGGTCCCAAAAGTTCTGCCAAAGTGTTTGGACCTCAAAAAGGGGCAACTCCTTTACAAGTAAAAAAATTAGATAAAGTCCTGCAACATTGGGCACACATCATCCAAAAAACGAACGGACGAAAAATTGCCCATCAGCCAAGCACCGCGGCCGCCGGAGCTATCGCCGCCGGATTAGCCGGTTGTTTTGGCGCGCAACTAATTTTGGGTTCGCAATTTCTCCTCACAAAAACGTCTCTGGAAAAACAAATCAAACAAGCGGATTTTGTGATTACTAGCGAAGGGAAATTAGACTCTCAAACTTTTTACGGCAAGGCGCCTCTTGCCGTTTTAAAATTGGCTAAAAAATACAAAAAACCACTGTTGTTTATTTGCGGCCAATTGGATGAACGCACGCTAAAAAATCAATCTTTAATACCACCGCAAGTAGCCGTGCTGACAGACTTTGCTCCCAGCGTGCAAGAAGCGCAGCAGCATGCTACTATCTACGTACGACGTATATTAAAAAATTTTTAATGAAACAGTGTTAAGATACGCTGCGGCGTATCGGCCAGTAATTCCGGATGATAATCCGCCAATTCTTCGCGGGAGCGAAATCCCCACGTCACCCCGCACGCTTTTACTCCGGCATTTTGCGCTGTCTGCATATCCACGGCCGAATCTCCCACGTACAAGGCATCTTCCGCAGAAACGGCCGCAACACGTAAAATAGATTGCACAATTTGCGGATGAGGTTTAACAGGAACGTTTGGACGTTGCCCAAAAACAGCCGAAAACCGAATTGAAGGAAAGAAGTGAGTTACCAAACGATCCGTAGCTTGTTGATATTTATTGGATGCTACTGCCAGTTGGATAGATTGCTGTTGCAATGTTTCCAACAATTCTAAAATCCCCGGATAGACAACCGTATGTTCCCATAAATGCGCATCATAATACGCAAAGAAATCTTGTTTCATCCGGATTAAATTTTCGCTTGTTTTTTGGCCATCCGGTAACGCACGCTCTAGTAATTTACTAACGCCGTTGCCTACAAATTGTTGAATTTCCTCAATGGAACGAAGCGGAAAACGATTCTCGCGCAAAGCTTCATTAGCAGCCGCTGCTAAATCTTCCAGCGTATTGAGCAAGGTTCCATCCAAATCAAAAATAACCAGTTTCATTTTATTCTCAAAGAAGCCCACTTTCGTGGGCCCCTTGCTATAAATTCTTCCGATAAAAATCAGCTAATTTTTGCTTATATTCAAAGCCGCCCACTTCAGCACACTTATTATGTTTGGCTCCGGGAACCAACCAGATGTCCTTGGGAGCTTGGGCTTTTTTATAAAGTAGTTTAGCTTGAGCCGCCGGCACTAAATTATCATACCGACCGTGAATTAAAAACACCGGACGCGGCGCAATCTTAGGGATATTGTACTTGGGGCTGTAGCGTTCCGGATTAACTCCCAAATTTTTACGAATATAATGAAGCACAATGGGTAGTAACGGGAAATAAGGAATATGATGATGCACCCAGGCCCACCGGGAAACCACCCGACGAAAAGAATAATAAGAAGCCTCCGCCACTACGCAAGCAATTTCTGGATTATTCGCCGTCTCGCAAATAGCGACCATTCCCCCCATAGAAAGCCCATACAAACCGATTTTTTCACAAAATTGCGGACGCGTTTCTTTTAAAAACTCAATAGCGGCTTTAATGTCTTTTAATTCCAAATAACCAATCGAGCTCGTTTTACCGCCGCTTTCGCCTAACGCACGAAAATCAAAATAGAAAAGGTTAAATCCTAAATCGCGCAAAAAATAGGTATTCTTAAAAATATCGCCCCGGTTCATTCCCCACCCATGCATTAAAATAATCGTTTTTGAAGATTTTTCCGCCGAAGCAATAAACCACCCTTTTAGTTGAATGTTATCTTCTGTTTTAAAAGTTACGTTTTCATAAGGAAGACCTACTTTATCGGGCCAAATATCCAGTGGTTTTCGTTTGGAAATAGGATGTAACACTTTTTTGGCTGCACGCATACAAAACCAAACCACCAACAGTCCCGCACAAACTAAAAGAAATAGTATCGCAATGAACACATAGATAAAAGTCATCATAACGAGCTCCCTGTGTGTAAAATTTGTTTCAAAGCCATAGGAATTTGTGCCAAGATGTCCCGGGCTAAAACGCTGTAAGAAGTTTTGCTCTCGGAGGCAATTTCTCCGGCTAAACCGTGCACATATACGCCTTCCAGGGCAGCTTGCAATCCACTTTCGTGCGTAAATCCACAGGCCGTTCCCAGCTGTGCCCAAAATCCGGCAATCATTCCGGTCAAAACATCCCCGCTTCCTCCTTTAGCTAAAGCCTCACTTCCCGTTGTATTTTCCCAAACTGCTGTTTGAGAAGCCACCAAAGTCCCTTTTCCTTTTAGCACAGTAATTCCGCCGGAAATCTCTACCCAAGCCCGTACTTGCGCCTGCCGATCAGCCGGGGAAGATACCACCGCTGCGCCAAGTAGACGCGCCATTTCGCCCGGATGGGGCGTAAAAATACAAGGCCTTGTTTTTGGGGGGTTTACTTCTGAATGTGCGGCTAAAAAATTAAGGGCATCGGCATCTACTATGATGGGCAAATCAACTTGTTCAAATAAAAAATCGAAGAGGGGACTAGGGCCCATTCCGGGACCGCAAGCCAGCACAGAAGGCTTAAAAGATGCGCAAAATTTTTGCAACTCAGTTTGCGCTTCTGTGGCTAATAATCCATCGGAAGTTTCCGCCAGAGGAATTGTGATGACCTCCGGCAGCGCTGCAGCAAAGGCAGGTTGCATACTTTTAGGAAGCGCCCAAGCAACTAATCCGGCTCCCACGCGCAAGGCTGCCGTTGCACACAATGCCCCGGCCCCGCACATGCGGCGCGAACCAGCCACCACTAACACCCGTCCGAAATTTCCTTTATGGGCAGACGGCGCACGCTTAGGCAAATAGGATAAAACAACTTCCGGCGTAATTAATTGCATTGTTCAATTACCACCTGGGCTGTCGCATATCGTCGCGTATGTGAAAGTGATATCAAGATAGTTAATCCCTCCGCACGTGCATCTTTTACATGCACCTGTGGGCGGCCACTTTCTAAATTTAAAACACGAATATTTTTAAAGGCTACTCCATCAAAAGGGAGTGCTTTAAAAACAGCTTCTTTGGCAGCAAAGCGAACGGCTAGGTGTTCATATTTATTTTTCCGGGATAGGCAATAGTCAATTTCTTCCGGCGAAAAAATGCGCTCAAGAGCCCCTGGTCTTTTGGCAAAGGCTTCCACGCGAGCTACTTCCACCAAGTCAGTACCAATCCCGATAACCGCCATGTTATTCTACCGTTACACTTTTAGCCAAATTACGCGGCTGATCAATATCACAACCCAACCGCTTCGCGATCCAATACGCTAAAAATTGCAAGGGAACCACGTGAAGCACGGGTTGTAAAAATTCGCTGGCCTGTGGGACCAAGATTACTTTGTCCGACACTTTTTTGGCCTCAGTTTCGCCGCCTTCTGTGGTAATTGCTACCACAAAAGCTCCCCGTGCCCGGCATTCCTGGCACGCGGAAATCATTTTTTCAAATAAACTATCTTGCGGCATAAGCATAAAAACAGGGGTGCCTTTATCAATGATGGAAATAGGGCCATGCTTAATTTCCCCGGCCGCAAAGCCTTCTGCACTTCGGTAAGAAACTTCTTTTAGCTTAAGAGCCCCTTCCAATGCAATAGGAAAGTGAACGTTTCTTCCTAAAAATATGAACCGGTCCGCCTTGTAAATTTTACGCGTTAAATGGCGCACTTCATATTCCATTTTAACCGCTTCGCTCATGGCTTTAGACAAACGCATCAACTCTTTGTAACGTTTATCAAATACCGTTTTGCTAATGTTACCGTTGGCACTTCCAAGCGAAATAGCTAGCGCATACAAGGCCGTAATTTGGCTGGTAAATGCCTTTGTTGAAGCCACACTGATTTCCGGCCCGCAATGGGTAAAGAAAGTGTCATCACATACGCGCGTGAGCGTAGAACCGAGCACATTACAAATTGCTAATGTACGAAAGCCCAAATCTTTTGCTTTTTTGATTGCTCCGATTGTGTCTGCCGTTTCACCGGACTGACTAATTGCTATAGCCAGTGTACCCGGATGGTGCGGCACCGTGCGATATTTATACTCGCTGGCAAGGTCCACGCTAACCGGAATACCGGCAAATTGTTCAATATAGTATTTGCCTACCAATCCCGCATGATAAGCCGTTCCACATGCAATAATATGTACTTCCTGCAAACGGCGAAGACCAATCGTATCTAAATCTAAAATTTTGCCAAAATCCGTCCGGGCCGTGCGAAGCGTATCCTCTATGGCTTGCGGTTGATCATAAATTTCTTTAAGCATAAAATGCTCGTAACCGCCTTTTTCCGCTTTCTGTTGGTCCCAATCAATTTTAGTGGTTTTAATTTTTTTCTCTTTACCGTCTTTATCTAAAACCGTAACTCCTTTAACATGGATAACGACAATTTCGCCATCTTCCAAAAAGAGCACTTTGTTTGTATGTTTCAAAAAAGCAGGCACATCCGAAGCTAAAAAATTTTCATTCTTGCCAATGCCTACAACCATTGGACTTTGATTTTTTACACCAATCAACAGATCCGGAATCTTAGCCCACAACACGCCGTAAGCAAAAGCTCCGGAAATTTCTTTATTTGTTTTTTGAACAGCTTTTAATAAACGGGTTTCTTCATCCCCGGCACGCACATGCTTTAAATTTTCTTCGATTAGGTGGGCAATTACTTCCGTATCCGTTTCACTTTTAAAGCGGTGGCCTAACGATTCCAATTTAGCACGAAGCACCAAATAATTTTCAATAATACCGTTATGTACTACCACAATTTCGCCGCTGCAATCTGTGTGCGGGTGGGAGTTTTCTTCACTCGGTTTACCGTGGGTGGCCCAGCGAGTGTGGCCAATACCGCTCGTACCTTGCAGATTTTGAACAAGCGCCGCTTTTTCCAGCTCAGACACTTTACCAACGGCTCGCACAGTAACCAACTTCCCTTCTTGTAAAATGGAAAGACCGGCCGAATCATACCCCCGATACTCCAATTTTTTAAGTCCATCAATGATGTACGGAACACTATTATTTTTACCTATATAACCGATAATTCCACACATAAATCCCTCTATAAAAGTTCTTTCATTTCACTCACAGCCGTAGGAAGCCCCGCAAAGAGGGAACGTGTTACAATAGAAAAACCAATATTCATACACGAAATTCCTCCTAAATCTGCCACCGCAAGCACATTATGATAATCCAACCCATGCCCGGCGTGTACTTCTAGGCCTAACTCATTGGCCAAGAGCGAAGCCAAGGCCAGATCTTGTAATAGTTTGCGTGCCTGTTTAGCGCTAGTAGCTTCGCTGTAATCACGCGTGCATAACTCCACGATATCGGCTCCTAATTTGGCAGCAGTACGTATATCAGCTGCCACCGGGCTGACAAATAAACTTACTAAGATGTGTTTTTTATGCAAATGCTCAATCATTTCTAACAGCCGTTTATTTGTTTTTGGAGTAAATTTAAGTCCACCCGTGGTGGTTACTTCTCCCGGATTTTCAGGCACAATACAAACTGAAAACGGTTTGTATTTCAAAGCGGCTTTTTCCATCTCCGGCGCAGTGGAACATTCCAAATGAATTTTCCCCGGAAAATACTTGCACAAAAGGGCAAGGTCTCTTTCCTGGATATGGCGCTGATCCTTACGCAAATGCACCACAATAAAATCAGCCCCTGTATTTAAACATATCGCCGCCGCATCTACCGGATCCGGGTAAGGAGCTTGGCGAGCTTGACGGAGTGTAGCAATATGGTCAATATTAACCCCTAATTTCAAACTCATTTCAGCACCTCCGTTTTTTGCAAATATAATTTCTCTACTTGCTCTAATACACTCTTGACCAGAGAAGCATCTTCGCCCTCTACCAAGATACGCAATTTAGGTTCCGTACCACTGTAGCGCACAATCACGCGGCCCTTTCCGTTCATCTGTTTTTCAATTTCAGCTACACCGGGCAAAAAGCCTTCCAATGTATCAAGCGGCGGTTTTTGAGAAACAGGAACGGCTTTTAATTGGCTAGGATACTTTTTCCATTGACTCGCAAAAAAGCTGGCCGGCTTCCCAGAACGTTTTACGTATTGTAAAAATTGTAAGGCCGATAAAATCCCGTCCCCGGTGTTGGCATATTTGCGAAAGATGATATGGCCGGAGGTTTCTCCCCCGATAGACAAGTCCCCTTTTTCCAACGCTTCTGAAACGTACTTATCACCTACGGTCGTCAGCTCTACCGATACGCCGTTTTCTTTCAAGTAATTAATACAACCCAAATTGGCCATAATCGTTAAGACCGCTTTATTCGCATTCAATTCACCGCGCTCTTTCATACAAAGAGCCGAAGAAGCAATGATGTTATCTCCATCTAGCTGATGGCCTTTTTCATCAGATGCAATCACACGGTCGGCATCGCCGTCAAAACTAAATCCCATAAAAGCATTTTCTTTGACGGTCAAATCCTGCATAAATTGCGTATGCAGTGCACCTACATTTTTGTTGATGTTGGTACCGTCCGGCTTAGCGGCAGTTACCGTTACGTTCATCCCAAGGTTTGCAAAGACGTCTACTGCCACTTTAGAGCTGGCTCCGTTAGCACAATCCAATACAATTTTGGTATTTTTAAGCAGTTCTTTGTCTACCGTAGACATTAAAAATTGTTCATATTCTTTTACTAAGGAAAAATCTTCCGTATAAGAACCCGTTGGTGCCGGGACTGTTGATAATTTTTCAATTTCAGCTTCGATGGCATTTTCCAATTCTTCGGGGAGTTTTGTTCCATGATTGGTAAAAAATTTAATACCGTTAAATTCGGCCGGGTTGTGGCTGGCCGAAATCACGACCCCACACAAACTGCCTGTCTTTTTAACCAGATAAGCAACGGACGGAGTGGGTGAAATACCGATACTAATTACGTTAGCCCCACTGGCACGAATTCCTTTTTGCAATGCTTCCAAAATGGAGGGTCCCGACGCGCGAGAATCTTGCGCAATAATTACTTGTGGTTTTAAGTGAGTGCCCTTGGTGACTTCTTGCAATTTTTGCAAAGACACATAACCTAACTTTTCAATAAAATCATCCACCAGCGGAAATTCGCCTGCAATTGCACGGACTCCATCCGTACCAAAATATTTTCCCATAAATACAACTCTCCTTCTACGTAACGTCTAACGCGCCAATTTATTCCTTTCACTATATTGTTTCATCAAAAAGACCTTGTTGCACTTCTGGCTTAGCCTTCGGTGCCTTTAATTCTTTTTGAGGAGCTGCTTCCTCTTCCGTTGTGGGTTGGGAAGCGGGCGCATCTGTCGATACAGGTTTTAAACCCAAAATTTCATCAATTTCGTTGGCTTCCACCACTTCTTTTTCCAACAGGGTCGCGACCAGCTTATCAAAAGCCGGACGATTTTTAACAATAATTTCTTTGGCCCGATCGTAGGAAGAACGAATTAGCCGTAAAATTTCTTCATCAATGGTACGGGCCAACTCCTCCGAGTAGGTTTTATGGCGCGATAAATCACGTCCTAAAAATACTTCGCCGTCATCTCCATTGGGAAGCGCAATCGGCCCCAGTTTTTCACTCATACCGAGTTCCACGACCATTTTGCGTGCGTAAGCCATTGTTTTGTTCAAGTCATCACTGGCGCCGGAAGTAATTTCTCCAAATACAATTTCTTCCGCTGCCCGACCGGCTAACAAGATGCATAATTTATCCAACAACTCTGATTTACTGGTGAGAAATTTATCTTCCAACGGAAGTTGTAACGTATATCCCAACGCTTGGCCGCGTGGGATGATGGTTACTTTATGCACCGGATCCGAGTGATTCGTTAGGCGTGCCACAACCGTATGCCCCACTTCATGCGCGGCAATTACCTGCTGCTCATGTTTGGAAATAATACGGCTTTTCTTTTGTGGACCGGCCAACACACGTTCCACCGCTTCATCCATATCACTGGGAGTGACAGCCTCTTTATCGGCACGCGCCGCCAAGATAGCGGCTTCATTGACCACGTTGGCTAAATCCGCCCCTACAAAACCGGGCGTTCCTTTGGCTACTGTTTTCAAATCCACTTCCGGAGACAGCTTTACTTTTTTAGCATGTACTTTTAGAATTTCTTCGCGTCCTTTCAAATCCGGAGCCGGCACAGAAATATGCCGGTCAAAACGTCCGGGACGAATAAGCGCCGGATCCAACACATCCGGGCGGTTGGTAGAAGCCATTAAAATGATACCTTGTTTACTTTCAAAACCATCTAGTTCGATAAGAAGCTGGTTTAACGTTTGTTCACGTTCGTCGTGTCCTCCGCCGATCCCAGCGAAACGACGACGCCCTACAGCATCTAATTCATCAATAAAAATAATGGCCGGAGAATTTTTCTTAGCCTGCTCAAATAAATCACGTACGCGAGCCGCCCCCACCCCGACAAACATTTCTACAAATTCCGAAGCTGAAGCCGAGAAAAAGGCCACACCTGCTTCCCCGGCAACTGCTTTTGCAAGCAAGGTTTTCCCTGTTCCGGGAGCCCCATATAACAAGACTCCTTTGGGGAGTTTTCCCCCTAATTTTTGAAATTTTTTCGGATTTTTCAAAAACTTGATTACATCTTCCAACTCTTCTTTTGCTTCTTCACACCCGGCCACATCTTTAAACGTCACCGTCTGTTTAGAAGGATCCTGCATTTTTGCTTTGGAACGAGCAAAATTCATGGCACTCTTTCCATCGCTACGTTGCGGACGGATAAAAATAAACCACCATAATCCAATCAATAGAACAATCCACAATACGTTAAATAAAATATTGCCAATCCAGCTACGATCCTGTTGAGCTTTATAATCTATCTTAGCGGCGGAAAGTTCCTGCACTAAATTCGGGTCTTCCATGCGCACCGTTTTAAACGGAGCGAATTGACCTTTTTCGTTCTTATACATGCCGGTAATCATTCCCGGAGCTACAGTTAAGTCAGCCACTTCACTGGCAGCTACTTTCTGCTTAAAGGCAGAATAATCCAACGTTGCTTCTTTTTCTCCCGGCTTATTAAAAAAGAAAATTGCCACGGCAAAGATAGCTAACCAGCCGGCAATTTGTCCCCACGAAATAATTTTACGGTTATTAGACGGTTTATTTTTCATTATTTTTTAAATACCCCAATGTACGGCAAATTTCGGTACAGTTCATTGTAATCCAACCCGTACCCAATCACAAATTCATTCTCTACGGTAAAACCCACGTATTTCGGATGTATCTCTACTTTGCGGTTACACGGTTTATCCAGTAAGCAGCAAATTTCAATACTGGCAGCTCCGCGGTTTTTCAGGTTTCCAAATAAATAATCCAAAGTGAGCCCCGTATCCACAATATCTTCTACAATGACTACGTGGCGGCCCTTGATGCTTTCACGCAGATCTAGCATAGTGCGCACTTGTCCCGTGCTGGAAGTTCCCGAATAAGAGGAAAGACACATAAAATCCATGTTACAATCTACGCTAATATTTTTCATTAAATCAGCATAAAACAGAATACAACCGCGCAAAATTCCCACAAACAACGGTAATTTTCCCCGATAGTCGGCTGATATTTGACGACCTAGTTCGGCTACTCTTTTAGCAAGTTGTTCCTCAGAAAATAAAATGCGTTCCAGCACTGGATTATCCGGCATAAGCCCTCCTCTTAGAGAATATATATAAAGGATAGCTTTTTTTGACTAGAAAAGAAAGACGCATTCTTCACGCACACTAACGCCCAAACAGCTTATCTATATCCTTCATTTTCAGCTGTGCTACGCAAGGACGCCCGTGGGGACAGTGCATTCCATCTTTGCACTTTTGCATATTTTCCAACAAGGCTTCCGCCTCCGCTGAAGAAATAGCATCATGCGCCTTAATCGCTTTTTTGCAGGCCAGCATAGCCACCATGCTTCTTTTCAGTGTTTCGGTAGATTTGGTAGGATCTCCCACCACTTGGGAAAGGGAGATAATAAATTCTTTTAAATCATCTTCTTTGAAGCGAATCATGTGTGGACGCGTGTGTACAAGTACCGTCCGCGCAGAAAAAGGTTCCAGTTCAAACCCGGCTGTTTTCAAGAATTCTGCCCAAGACAAAAGCGTTTGTGCATTTGAAGGCGGCAAATCCACATGTATAGGGAACAAGAGTTTCTGCACCGCGATTTCGCGTTTTTCAAAAGATTCTAAATACTGCTCAAACAATACGCGCTCTTGGGCTGCATGCTGATCAACCAAAATAAGCCCTTGAGGATTTTCAAAGAGTAAATAACTCCTTTGCAATTGGCCTAAGTAACGGTACGGCCCCTCAAACCAAACCGGAGATGAAGCCGGCGTTCCCGCATTAAAAGGGACAGAAGGCTGAACAGGGGGCTGGGCTGTTTCCGAGGAAGAAGCTTCCGGGCGCGCAACATAGTCCACCGGTTCTTCCGTTTCGCTAAGCGAAACTTTTGGCTTTGGTTGGAAAAAGGCCGCCGGAAGTTGCGGATATACTTTTTCTGTTGCTGAAACCGGAGAGGTTTGCTCAAACAACTGCGTTGCTGCCGGTTGGGCAGAAGGCGGCAAATTAATCCGGGCCGGAGGCAGTTGCTCCGTCACTTCCACCGGCCGAGAAGCGGAAAACACAGTTTCCCCAGCCGCGTGCATAATAAACCCGAAAACGTGATTTTCGTTTACAAACCGGACTTCACGTTTTTGAGGGTGAATATTGACATCAAAATCACCCGGTGGTAATGTTAAATAGGCGATAAAAGCCGGGTGACGGTCTTTCGGACGTGCATTTTGATACGCTTTATAAATAGCTTGCTGTATGGTTTTTGACTCAATGGGCCGGCGGTTGACAAATACGTATTGCATATCACGAACGGATACCAATTTTTCAACCGGAGTGATGAAAAGTTGCAGCCCCATTTCATCAAAAGAACGGGCCAATAAACTTTGCGCCACTTCCTCTCCTAAAATAGCCTGTGCGCGCGCAAGCACTGAAGCCGAAAATTCCCCCGTTTGAGCTGGTAAATTATATACTTCGCGTCCGTTAATACGAACTTGATAGCCTACCGTTAAGTTAGCAAGAGCACTTTCCTCAATCACTTTTAATAGGCACGCGCGTTCATATGAATCACTTTTCAAAAATTTAAGCCGGGCCGGTGTATTGTAAAACAAATCGCGGATCTCAACGGTGGTTCCTTGAATGGCCGGAGCCGGACTTTTGGCCACTACTTTTCCAGCATGAAGTTCCAAGCGGTGCCCGGTTCCTTCTCCATTAAAACTAGTCAGCGCCATTCGTGAAACAGCGGCCACGGAATAAAGAGCTTCCCCGCGAAAACCAAATGTATGTAAATGCTCTAAATCATCAAATGAAGTAATTTTACTTGTGGCATGCCGCAAGACACTTTTTTCCAAATCAGCTTCGCTCATGCCGCAACCGTTATCATTAATGCGAATAAGATCCTTACCGGACCCCTCGATATCAATCGAAATTTGAGTGGCCCCGGCATCTACAGAATTTTCGATGAGTTCTTTCAACACCCCGGCCGGCCGCTCAATAACTTCTCCGGCCGCAATTTTACCAGCTGTTTTTT
This sequence comes from uncultured Elusimicrobium sp., assembly GCA_947305555.1. Classification (GTDB taxonomy): domain Bacteria; phylum Elusimicrobiota; class Elusimicrobia; order Elusimicrobiales; family Elusimicrobiaceae; genus Avelusimicrobium. Next base: position 4,417 of record CAMZDW010000014.1, on the reverse strand, counting down.
CATCTAATACATGAATATTACTCATTGATTCGTTTCTTCCATTCGCAAATAAGTTGTAATGCCGCCATGGGGGACAATTTATCCGGATCGGCCAATTTAATTTCTTCCACTATCGGGGAAGAAAATAAATCTTTTACCATATCCTGCTCTTTAGCAGAAATTTTAGCCCCTTTCTTGGCTTCTAAATCCTTCAATACTTTTTTAGCACGCAATGTACAAGCGGCCGGCAAACCTGCCAGCTCAGCCACATGAATCCCGTAGGAACGGTCCGCTGCACCCGGCAAAATTTGATACAAGAAAGCAAGTTTACTTTGGCCAGAAGCATCTTTATATTCCTGCGCTTCCACGTGGTAATTCCGAACACGTGCGTATTTGTTTTCCAAATCAATCAGTTCAAAATAGTGCGTAGCAAACAATACTTTTGCTCCCCCGTGCGGTTTGTAAAGATATTCCACAATCGCCCAGGCGATGGAAATTCCATCAAACGTAGAGGTACCCCGGCCAACTTCATCCAATAAAATTAAACTGCGCGGAGTCATAGAGGCTAAAATATGGGCCGTTTCATTCATTTCTACCATGAAAGTAGAATTGCCGCGGCTAAGTGCATCATGCGCACCGATACGCGTCATAATCCGATCCACTACCCCGATATGCGCCGAAGCAGCCGGTACAAAACTGCCCATCTGGGCTAAAATAACAATCAAGGCCGTTTGTTTTAAGAATACGCTCTTACCGCCCATGTTAGGCCCGGTAATTAGCATAATTTGAGTTTCCGGCGTTCCCACGGCAATTGAGTTGGGAACAAAACTACCCGAGGCGAGCGTAGCTTCCACCAGCAAGTGACGTCCTTTTTCATACCGCACTTCGGTCCCATTATCTACGACCGGGCGCGTATAATTACCTTTCATGGCCACAAGTGCCAACGAACGGTATACATCCAAGGTAGCTACAAATTGGGCAAAAGCTTTGACATGTTTAATCTGGCCGGAAAGAGTCGTACGCACCTGATCAAATAGCGCACTTTCCAAACGAATGATGCGTTGCTCCGCATTTAAAATTTTATCTTCCAGCTCTTTTAATTCCTCGGTAATAAACCGTTCTGCATTGACCAAAGTTTGTTTACGCACGTAATTATAAGGAACTTTGGCAATGTGACTTTTAGTCACTTCAAAATAGTACCCGAAAACAGAATTAAAACCTACTTTTAAATTTGTAATTCCCGTCTTTTCGCGTTCACGCGCAGCGATTTGTTCCAGCGTTCGGTTCGTGTTGGTTTTTAGCGAACGAAGTTCATCGAGTTCCGCGTTATATCCGGTGCGGATTACCTGGCCGTCTGCAATATGTAGCGGCGGATTTTCATCAATCGCCTCATACAATAGTCGTGCCATTTCTTTTAACGACGCTTCATGCGTTTTAAATAAAGTGCATTCTTGAGGAACTAAATCCCCGTACGTGGTCAACCAACGTGCGAAAGCATCCACATTAAGTAATGACAATCGCAACCCGGCTAAATCTTTGGGGGAAGCCGTACCGGTAGCGGTGCGCGTCATAATGCGTTCCATGTCGGCAATGTTATCCAATAAAGCACCTAAATCGGCCACTGCAGCTTGATTCTTTATGAACCCCTCAATACAATTTTGCCGCTCCTCAATCGCCGCCGGATCCATTAAAGGATGAAGCAACCATTCTTTCAATTTCCGGCTACCGATGGCTGTACAAGTTTTATCTAAAATGGCCCACACACTTCCGGACCGGCTACCCTCTTGGCTTTTAACCAGTTCCAAAGAAGCTACCGCGTTTTCATCAATTTGTAAACAATCTTTCAATTCGCGGTATACGGGTACCAAAACGGCGTTAAAACTGGGCTCGGTAGCGTTTAAATAACGCACAATTTGCAGTGCACAAGTTAACGCACGCCGGCGATCCTGCCAAGCTGCCAGCGAAGGCCACGATTCGGGGAGGGTGTACTCTGCGGTAAAAGGTTCTTGTTCTGTTAAGGTCAATGTCCCCGGGAGAACTACTTTTTGTTTTAATAAATCGAGCGATTTTTTATCACCGATAATTTCTGCCGGATTAATGGTAGCTAATGCGGAAGCTAAATTGGATAAGGAATCATCCTGCTCCTGTTCATTGACCCAAAACTCTCCGGTAGACACTTCCACACACGCCAAAGCCCATCCCTTTTGCGTTATTTCTACACAAACCAGGTAATTGGCCTGATTAGCATCCAACAGCGTATCTTCCATCAAGGTCCCTGGCGTAATAACACGGATAACTTTTCGTTCAAACAATTTGGTGTTTTTATCCATGACCGAGCTGGTCTGTTCGCAAATGCCGATTTTTTTGCCGGCACTGAGTAAGCGTGTGATGTAATTGTTTGCCGCATGGTAAGGGATTCCGCACATCGGCGTTCCGTTCCGCGCGGTTAAGGTAAGGCCCAACAGCGCACTTACTTCTTTGGCTTGTTCGTCAAACATCTCGTAAAAATCGCCCAAACGAAAAAATAAGATAATACCGGGATGTTGAGCCCGGATATCATAATATTGTTTCATTAAAGGGGTAAGAGTGGGACGCGTCATAGGGATATTTTAGCATTTTTATAATTTCTTGACCCAGTGGAAATGGCGAAGTGATTTTAAAAGAATCGATGACATTCTCTCCTGATTTTTGTTATAATATATGCATCTAGTTGTTTAAGTAATAATTAGTTTTTAATCGGTAGGGTGGCTGAGTGGTCAAAAGCAACGGTCTGTAAAACCGTCGGGCTACGCCCTACATAGGTTCGAATCCTATCCCTACCAAAAATATAACCCCGCTACTGCGGGGTTAATTTTTAGATGGACCAAACGTGATGCACTTGGTATTGTGCTTAGACTAAAAAAGATTGACGAAAAATTTTCAATTTTCCACATAACAATCGTTCCCACTCAAACAACCGGTTCCCTTCTTCGTTTTAAAACCTATTGATTTACACCATGCAGGGTTTCCGCCACTACCATCGTGGGCACAGTAGCGTTTACCACCACAATACTGTAATGCACTATTCTTTCCTTTTCTTAGCGCAATAGCAGGGTGATAGTCTGTTCCTGGACATACCGGATAATAGGAGCTACCCGCCATATAAGAAAAATCTTTCGTTTCAAAGTAAGCGCTTGTTACTGAATTACCATTCTGATCCATAAATGTAACGCCATAATCAGCAAATGTCGTTGGCTCTTGCCCATCATTTTCCATACGATATAGCTGAATTGCATCATCCATTGCTTTAAGCATATTCCATGCCTCAGCGGTACGACTTTTTTCCACTGCCTTTTCATATTGGGGCAATGCTACTGCCGCCAAAATACCTATAATTAATACCACAACTAATAATTCAATTAGTGTGAAACCTAACCGACTTGTATTGCAATTTTTCATATTCACCCCTTGTGTCTTGATAACCCAACATAAGCAGTGTATCAAAAAAAAAAAATAAGTCAAGCTCTTTTTTAGTAATCAGTAAACTATCACAGGCTTCCACCCATGGTTACCCCGGGTAGAGAAAATAGTCTCCGGTTTCATCCGGAAGCTATTTAATTTAATACCCCTTTTTGAGATTAAAGCAAACCCAACAATTCTTCCATCGGTTTTTTGGCTTCGCCGCCACCCTGAGCAAAATCAGGGCGCCCACCGGCACGGCCATTTAAATGTTCAGCCAGTTGCTTGGCCACCGTCACCGCGTCGGTATTGGGAAGTTTTCCGGCGGTTTTAACGACAAAAGAACGTTTGCCTTCTTTGTCACACGTTACAATAACCAGGGCCTGTTTGTGTTTTTGAGCAATCGTGTCGGCAATATTACGTAACTCCTTGGGTTGTGCTTCATCGGCACGACGCAAAACAACGCTCGTACCGTTTTTGAGTGCAAACGACATTTCGTTCACGCCACCGGCTGCCAACGTTTTTTGGCGGAAATCTTCGTACCGTTTTTTAACTTCCTTTAGCTCGTCCATGATTGCGTTAATACGTACAAAAACATCTTTGGCGGGAACTTCCAAACGGGCAGAAAGCGCTTCCGCTTGTTGTTGAATATTTTTCAAATAATCTAGTGCCGCTTGCCCGGCTACGCCTTCAATACGGCGTACCCCTGCAGACACTGATCCTTCTTTTAGCACAAGTACGGTAATTACATCTGCCGTATTTTTAACATGTGTTCCGCCGCATAATTCCAAGCTGTATTTTTGCTCGGCGTGTTCAAAATCGCCACCCATTAGCACAAAGCGAGCCGGATCGGCATATTTTTCACCTAACAGTGTAACGGCCCCTAATTTTTCGGCATCGGCCAGCGGGCGTGTTTGACACGTTACCGGCAAAGCATCTTGGGCAGCTTTATTGGCAATTTGCCATGCCTTATTTAGTTCTTCAGCTGCCGGTGTTCTGG
>CAMZDW010000013.1 GCA_947305555.1 uncultured Elusimicrobium sp. | reverse complement strand
GGCGGGTAGTTTTTTCATATAATATAGAAAAGGGGGAAAATTGTTATGACGAAAAATCCGTGTGAAATAAACTATCGTAAAGTAGCCGTAATCGGTTGCGGATTTGTGGGCTCGGCAAGCGCGTTTGCGCTTATGCAAAGCGGGCTTTTTTCCGAAATGGTACTACTGGACGTGGACCATAAAAAAGCAGAAGGGGAAGCGATGGATATTTCCCATGGGGAAGCCTATGCGCGCCCTATGAAAATTTACGCCGGCACGTACGACGATATCGCCGACGCCTCTATTATTATTATCACGGCGGGGGCCAACCAAAAACCCGGCGAAACACGCCTGGACCTTGTACAAAAAAACGTCGGTATCTTTAAAACGATTATTCCGGAAATTGCCAAACGCAACTACCAAGGAATTTTGCTTATCGTGGCTAACCCGGTGGATATTTTAACCTACACCGCCTTAAAACTAAGCGGCCTGCCGGAAAACCGCGTTATTGGCTCCGGCACCGTGTTAGACACAGGGCGCTTTCGCGAAATTCTGGGCGAACACTTGGGCGTAGATAGCCGGAGCGTTCATGCGTTTATCATTGGCGAACACGGGGACAGCGAACTGGCCGTTTGGAGTACCGCCAACGTAGCCGGCGTACCGATAAACAAATTTTGCGAGTTGCGCGGTCACTTTAACCACCAGGAAGCCATGAAACGTATTGCGCACGACGTAAAAAATGCCGCGTACGAAATTATTGAGCGCAAAAAAGCCACTTATTACGGGATTGCCATGGCCGTCAAGCGCATTTGTGAAGCCATTGTGCGCGATGAAAAATCGGTACTTCCCGTATCCAACATGATGCATGGGGCGTATGGGATTGAAGGAATTACATTAAGCATGCCGGCTATCGTCGGTAAAAACGGGGTGGAACTCCAAATGCCGATTTCGCTGGACGGGCATGAAGCCCTGGCTCTAAAAGCCTCGGCGGATGTACTCAAAAAAATTGCAACCGAAGCCGGCGTGACTGACTTACAAGCGTAAAAGCACGGTAACCTTTATAAACAAAAAAAGCGGCAATTTTTCATTGCCGCTTTTCTGCATGTAACGCAATTTAACATTTGTTTTGGATACTTAATAATTTTCCGGGTGAATCATGAAGTAGGCTTGCGGATGGTTGCATACCGGGCATACTTCCGGCGCTTTTTCACCGATTACCACGTGGCCGCAATTGGCACATTCCCACATCACAATACCGGCTTTTTTGAATACTTCGTTCGCTTCCACATTTTTCAAAAGTTTGCGATAGCGTTCTTCATGCATTTTTTCAATTTTGCCGACAGCCTCAAATAAGAAAGCAAGTTTATCAAAACCCTCTTCTTTAGCTTCTTTAGCAAAAGTGGCATACATATCGGTCCATTCATAGTTTTCACCATTAGCGGCATCTAACAAGTTAACGGTGGTCGTGGGGATATCGTTATCATGCAATGCCTTGAACCATAATTTAGCGTGTTCTTTTTCATTATTAGCGGTTTCTTCAAAAATCTTCGCAATTTGAACAAACCCTTCTTTTTTTGCTTTAGAAGCATAGTACGTATATTTATTACGTGCCTGCGATTCACCGGCAAAAGCCGTTTGCAGGTTTTTTTCAGTTTTAGAGCCTTTTAGTTCCATCGTATTTCTCCTATACTTGGTTTTACAAATTCAACTTTTCCCTTCATGCGCAGAGGAACATTGATGACAAATTCCCTTGTATTGCAAGCTAATTTGCCGTACTTCCCCGTGTGAAAAAGCCTCCCGCAAAGGAAGCATCATATATTTTTTATCATAAAACACGTCGTACACTTCACCGCACTTTGCACAAATAAAGTGTGCATGAGGCCGCAAATCTCCGTCAAACCGTTCCTTGCCCGTAGTCCCTACGCGAAGTAGCAGTTCCATTTCTTCCAGTGAAGTAAGCGTACGGTACACCGTATCTAACGACACGTTAGCTAATTTTTCACGAACTTGCTCAAACACATCTTCCGCACTGGGATGCGTATGCGAGGCCGCAACCGCTTTAAAAATCTCCCGGCGTTGCTCCGTTACGCGCAAACCACGCCGCCGGCATTCGCTTTCAAAAAAAGCTAACCGCTGGGTTAATTCTTCACTTTCTACAATCGGTATGGTTGGCATGAGCTTATCCGTAATTTTTCTTAATTATTTTAGTATACCATATTTTATTCTTTTTTTGAATAATACGCTCTCGGAAAATGGTATCCTTTTTATATGAAAGTTTTTTCACATACTTTTTATCATACGGCCATTATCGGCGGCGGTGCTGCTGGGCTTTTCTGCGCCGGCAGCTTTAAGCAACCTAAAATTATCTTGGAGGCCAACGAAAAGCTCGCACAAAAGGTGCGTATCTCCGGAGGGGGAAAATGTAATTTTTCCAATCGCTATGTAACGGCCGCCAACTACCGAAGTCAGAATAAACACTTTTGTAAAAATGCCTTAGCCGCTTTCAAAGCCACTGATTTCCTAAACTTACTCGACGAACAATCCATCCCGTGGGAAGAACGAGAGCACGGCCGCCTATTTGCTAAAAATGCGCAGGAGATTGCTCACTTTTTAATTCAACGGGCCAAGATGGCAAATTCTCAAATTGCCTGTAGTGTGCGGGTGTTAGATGTACAAGTTAAATCAGACGGATTTTGGATTTATACTTCCGCCGGGGTAGTCCAAGCCCAACATGTGGTACTTGCAACAGGTGGACTTTCCTATCCATCGTTAGGAGCAAACCCTTTTGGATTCCAATTGGCGCGCAAATTGGGGCTTAATGTATTAGAGCCCACCCCGGTACTTTGTGGTTTAGTCTTTCCCCGGCCACTTCGTACTTCATTTGCTGTATTGGCCGGAAACAGCCTGCCTGTACGTATTACCTGCGAGAAACATATTTTTGAAGATCAGTTACTATTTACACATGAAGGTATCAGCGGGCCGGCTGTCTTGCAAACTTCGCTATTTTGGCAACCAGGCACAGAAGTGGAAATTGACTTCCTTCCGGGCCACTCGGCTGAAGTAATTTTCCGGGAGAATAAACAGAAAAATCAATTATTTTCTTCTGTTCTTTCCACCTTATTCCCGGGGAAAATAGCCCGTGTGTTACTCGACGGAAAAGACGTTTCTCTGGCAAATGCTTCGCGCGAACAAGTAGCGCGCGCTTGCAAGGCAATTCACCATTTCCGTTTTACACCGGACGCCACCAACGGATATACCAAAGCGGAAGCAACTGCTGGCGGGATTGACACCCGGGAGTTAAATCCTTCTACATTGCAGGCCCGTAAAATCCCAGGCTTATACGTGGTGGGAGAAGTGATGGATGTTACCGGCCAGTTGGGTGGATTTAATTTGCATTGGGCCTGGTGTAGCGGTGCCGCCACCGCATGCGATTTAGCCAAAAAATTTTAAACATTGACATCTTCGTTTTGGTATAATGGTAATAAGTTAGTATAGGAGCCACTGTTATGTTAAATATTAGAGAAAAACAAAATCTATTTCGTTTATTTGCGGAAAGTTTTCTAGTCGTTGGCCGTTCATTAGGGGAACTGATTGTTCTCGGTTTGCTTTATCTCTTCATCGCTGCGATTTGTGTTGCGAGTATGTTTGTTTCTCCGTTCCTCGTCATTGTGCCGGCTTTGGTAGCTATTTTTCTTGTTTACTTGTACGGACCCGTTTTGGTTATGCGTATTTTCGCTAGTAAGGCAGAAAATAATGGGGCAACCTTGATGGAAAATATGACCGCGTCCATTCTACCCGCGCTCTCTCTGTTTGCGTTTGCCATTATTCTTGGAATTTTATTCTTCCCTTTTTCCTACCTGATAGATTACCTGGAATCTCCTTTTTTGAAACTTATTCCTGTTGCAATTATGATTTTTTTCTGTATCCGGTTATTTTTTAGTGCAACCTCCATTGCGTTGAGGGAAGAAAATCCTATTAGTGCCTTCGCATACAGCTGGCAGCTTACGCAAAAACGCGTACTTTATACTTTTGCTTCGCTTGTATTATCAGTACTTCCTCACTTTTTATTTTTCTTTGTTGCAGGCCTTGTAGTTGCTATCGTATTTCCGTTAGTCCTTTCCGGAGGAGTTGACCCGATGGCAATGAGGAGTTCCCCGATTTGGATTGCTGTGGGCGCAGTTGGAGCACTTTTCGCTTGCTTGTTGAACTGTTGTTCGATTGCATTCAACGTCCTGGTATTCTTAAATTTAGACTATGGGGATAACCGCGCTACTTTCACTCCGGCGCCGGAAATTGATTTAAAGACGAAACCCACCAAAGTCTTTGGAGAATACAATAATGTCCTTCCTCCCGGAGTTGGGAAGACAGTCACCAAGGAAGATCTTGTTTCTGTGCAAGTCGTACAGACTACCACTTCAAAGCCTTCGGACGCAGAGGATAAAACGATTACCCAACATTTGGACCAGGTGTACCAACCAAAACCAGAAGACATTATCGAATATACAGAAGAAGACCGTATGCCAACGATTTTGTTTGATGACGAAATGGCTAAAAAATTGGAACGGGAGCGAATCCTGTGGGAAGAAGAATTGTCCAAAGATAAGAATCATAAAAAAGGAGATGATGATTCTTCTTCTATTAAGATGTCCAAGTAAGGTATTTGACGGACTAAAAAACTTAAAAAAAGAAGGAGCCCGCTTTCCGGCCCTTCTTTTTTAAGGAACCAAGAGGAGCCACCTTATGAATTTTACTCCGAACACTGTATTTAAAGATTTTCAAACTTTTTTCCCTATGATTTGGGCTATTCTCAGAGGGAAGTATAAAATGCCGTGGGGAACTTTTTTTTGGGCAATCGTGTGTCTGATTTATTTACTTAGTCCCATTGATTTACTACCCGATGTATTGCCCCTATTAGGAATTACGGACGACGGCGCTTTTGCCCTGTTGGTCCTTACCATGTTACACAAAGATTTAGCTGCCTATCGCCAGGCCCAATTAGATAAAGAAAATATCATTGAGGCTGAAGTGATAGATCCTAAAAAATAATATTTTTACTTTATTTAAGAAAGGAGGAGAAGTCCTGTTTTATGAAAAAATTACTCAAAATTTTAATGATACTTGCCGTAAGCGGAGTGGTACTTTTAACCGCTGCGTACGCCGCTTTTCGTTGGATGTTTCCTGACGAAAAATTAAAACAAATGGCCCTTGACTATGCAAAAAATAAATGGCACCGGGAAATATCGTTTGACCGGCTTTCTCTCAACGTGATTGGAGTAAAACTAGATAATTTTGCACTTTCGGAAGCTACCACTTTTGAGCAAGGGACCTTTATTAAAGCGCAACAACTTCAAGCAAAAATCGCCTTTTGGCCGCTGCTTAGAAAACGAGTGGAAATTTCTACTATCCGTATCAACGGGTTGGAAGTAAATATTGTAAAAAATGCAGATGGCACCTTTAATTTTGATAACTTCGTAACCGAAGAAACAAAACCAGAAGAAACCGTCCCACAAGAAGACTCTTCTTCCGGGCTGGGTTTTTCCTTAACCGCTAAACATTTTATTGCCAATGACTGCCGTTTTTCTTACAAAGATAACGCTGCAGGAACGACTCTGGGCGTTAGTAAAATCAACTTCGATATTGAAAATTTTGATTTGGATGACCCATTTACAACCCTGATTACGTTTACTACCTCCTTCAAACAAAAAAACGGAGCGACGGTAGCCGTCCCGACTAAAATCGATTTGACCCTCTTTCTAGCCAACTTGGATATGTCCCAGGCCTACGTGACACTTAACCAAGCAACCGCCTCTTACAAAACCGTAAACCTTGCATTAAAGGGAAAAGTGGAAAGCTTTACCAATCCCAGTGCCACTCTAACGGGCACTATTTCCGGCGTGAATAATCTCATTTTCACAGATTTTCTGCCGGATTTACCCAATTTTACCTTGCCTACCATTAATTTAGCATTAACCGCTGAATCAAATTTAGAAGAAGGTACCGCCCTACTCAAACAAGCTGCTATCCAACTTTTAGATAGCACCATTTCCGTATCGGGACCTATCAGCTGGGGAGGCAAAACTTCTACTTATTCCTTGGCAGGAAATGTAAATATTGACCTCGATCAAGCCGTTCAAATGACCGACACCGTGGATATCCGGCCTACAGGAACTTTCAGTGGTTCCTTTAAAGCCACGGAGAAAAAAGATTTTCAAGATATTGCCGGAACCTTCCAACTCAAAAATATTAGTTTGATTTATGATCCGTTTACACTCACCAAATTAAACGGAACTATAAAAATGGCCTCTGTGAAAGATATATCCAGCAATAACTTAGTAGGCCTACTCAATGGAGAAAAAATAACAGCTAATTTCTCTTACAAGCAATTGGCCTCTGTTCCAAACATTGTATTTAATGCGGATTTAGCTAAATTACATTTAGACCGTTTTACCAATTCAACTGAAACACAAGCCGCTGCTACAGAAGAAACCACCGAAACGGAGCAAACGCCTTCTTCCGGACCGGAAACGGTTTTTAACCTAAAAACAGATCTCAAAATAGGAGAAATTCAGATTCCTTATTTCCGATCCAACGGGTTTAACCTGCAGGCTGATTTAACTGGATTAAGCGCTTCAATGAAGCAGACTAACGGTCAGCTCTCGTTCACCTTGCAACCGGGTGCCGTTACCGATATGGATACATTCATCAAGGGAAATAAAATTGTTCGTATATTAATGCTTCCTATCAGTATTATTAATTCAGTAGCTAAAAAACTAAACATTTCTTTGTTTGAAGCTACTTCTAGCGCCAGAAAAGGAGAAATTGCTTTTACCAGTGGGGAAGGAGAATATACTTTTACAAATGGCCTTATGACCATCAATAACACCACCTTCATTTCTGATTTAACTAATATCAAGGGGACAGGAAATATCAATTTCCCTACTAGCGCGTTGGATATGAAAGTATCGGCTACCGTTCTTTCCAAGCAAACTCCCATGGTCATTAAAATCGGTGGTACGTTGGACAATCCATCCGGAAAACTGGACGTACTGAATACGGTTGGTTCCGTCGTCGGAGGGCTGCTGAATTATAAAACAGCGACGGGATTGGCCACCGGCACTGTTAAAACGGCCGGCAATGTAGCTACTGGCGCTGCTAAAACAGCCGGGCATGTAGCTACTGGTGCTGCTAAAACAGCCGGCCATGTAGCTACTGGTGCTGTTAAAACAACCGGCCAAGCGGTAGGCACCGTAGCCAAAACCGGAGCAACTGCCGCCAAAGGAACTGCTCATGCCGCGAAAACCACTGTAAAAGCTATTGGTAGTTTATTCACGAAGAATAAAGATAAAACAGAATCTGATTCCGAGGAAGAAGCCGCCAAGTAATTTTGACACCCCCGGTATAGTACACATACCGGGGATTCAATTCCTAAAAGTTCAAACAGCCGGGCTGAAATTTCATATAATAGATGTATGGGTTTTTTACTACTCATTTTAACTAATTTAGCTTTTCCTGTAGCCGGGCTAGTGGTGTTGTTAAGTTTTTTGTTTTCCACTCGGCGTGGTCTTCTAAAACATCTGAGGCAGGAACTTTCAGAACGTTTTGGATTGGAAAAGGAAGGCTCCATTCCCCAGCAAGCAATCTGGCTACACTGCGCCAGTGTGGGAGAGGTGATGTCTATGAAAGAAATCATCTCCCGGTTCAAAGAATTTTATCAGCGAGACATCATTGTAACTACTTCCACTCAAGCTGGAAAAGAGGCAGCCCAAAAGAATCCGCAAATTACCAAAGCCCTTTTAGCTCCATTAGATTTCTATCCTTCGGTACGTCGATTTATTCGAATTGCTAATCCCTATCGTTTATTTGTAGTAGAGCGAGAAATTTGGCCCAACATGTTAGAGGCCGCTCATCGAGTCCATCTACCAACAGCTCTACTGAATGGACGAATTTCGGCTCGCTCTACGCGAGCGTATTGGCTGGTAAAACCACTTTTTAAACGCGTTTTATCACCTTTAAAATTTGCTACGCTTCAAACAGAAGAAGATGCCGCCCGTTATCAACGTCTGGGATTGGAATCTTCCCAAATTTTCGTCTGTGGAAACGTAAAATATGACACATTAAATGATGCTCCTACCAAAACGGCCCAAGTAGACGAAATGCTAACCGAACTTGGCTGGAACGGAAAACCACTTCTGGTGCTGGGAAGTACACACCCCCAAGAAGAAACCATGCTGCTACGCGCCACCCCTGATTTAATTAAACAACAAATCAAAATTATTTTTGCTCCGCGTCATTTGGAACGCATGCCTGAAATTCGTACTACTTTACGTCAAAGCGGACTGCATTATGCTTGCATCAGTGATGGACATTTTGATAAAAATACAGATATTCTTTGCGCCGATGTCATGGGGTTATTACAATCCTTGTATGCGCGTGCAACATTGGCTTTTGTGGGTGGATCCGTGGCACCAAGAGGAGCACATAATTTACTAGAACCGGCCATCTTATCCAAAACCGTTTTGTTTGGAAAATATTTTTATAACACGCCTCAAACGGCGAATAAATTGCTTGAATTCGGAGGGGGCGTTTTAGTAGATGAATTTAATTTTAAGCAGACTGTATTACGCTTAGTGGCAGACCCGGCCCAGTTGGAAAATATGTCCGGCAAAGCACGAAAGGTTGCCTTAAGCTTTAAAGGAGCAACAGATAAAATCATGTATGTGGTGAAAAATTATGAACAACAAACAGCCTAAAATTTTAGTAGTCAGACTTTCTTCGTTGGGAGATATTGTTCTTTCGTCTCCCGTATACAAAAACATAAAAGCCGCCTGGCCGCAAGCGCATATTACGCTGCTTGTAAAACCCCAATTTGCCCAAGTGCTCGCGGGGCATCCGGATATTGACGAAATCATGGTGGCTAAGAAAAATTTGTGGAGTAATATCCGCCAAATTCGAGCCGGGAATTTTACCCACTTCTTAGATTTGCACGGCACATTAAAAACGATTTTGTTCGGCCTTTTTAGCAAAATTCCAAACCGCGTACGTTATGATAAGAACGCCGTAGAACGCCGCTTATTTGTGCGCTTTCACAAAACTTCTCCCGTGCTGGAAAAACATACGTTGGAAAAATATTTAGCCGCCCTAAAAGCATGGGATATTCCCGTCAAATACAAAGAACCTAAATTAGGGGACTGGGCTTACAAAAACGCCGAAGAAAATGGAAATGGGAAAAAAGTAAAAACCATTGCTATCTTTCAGACGTCATTTATTGGGGATAGCGTATTAACAACCCCACTTATTCAGAAAACAGCCAAGTTATTTCCGGAAGCTAAAATTGTGGTTATTACTCGTCCTCAAACGGAAGATATTTTCCGCCCCATGAAAGAAATTTCCCAAATCATTTTGAATGATAAAAAAGGGTGGAACAAAATTGCTGGCGTATGGAAAACGGCTAAAGCTATCAAAGATACGCATGCGGATATTATTTTAGTTCCGCACCGCAGCTTCCGCAGTGCACTCATCGCCTGGTTATCGGACGTACCGGTGCGAATTGGGTTTACCTCCAGCGAAGGTTGGTTCCTGTATACGAAAACGGTTCCTTTCTCTTGGATGATTCACGACGCAGAACGTAATTTATCACTTTTGCAAGGTATCGTAAAAGAAAAATTCACCGCCGAAAAATTAAATATGCGTTACGCCCCGTCTGCTGAAGAAAATGTGGAACGGCTCATGAAAGATTTCAACTTAGAAGGGAAAACACTGGTCGGGATTCATGCCGGTAGTGCCTGGCCCACAAAATGCTGGCCGATGGAATATTTTGTTACGCTTATCAGCCGTTTGCAAACGGAACTGGGCGTACAAGCAGTATTAGTGGGAGGGGGAAAGAAAGATGCCGATTTAGGCGAAAAGATCTGCCAACTTTCTCAAGGGCATGCCGCCAATTTATGTGGCAAGACCAGTTTAGCTGATTTAATGGCGCTGATGAAACATTTCAAATTATTCATTACTAATGATTCTGGGCCTATGCACATTGCAACAGCCTTTGACGTTCCGACCTTAGCCATTTTTGGTCCCACTACACGCGAACTAGGGTTTTTCCCTTACGGGGAAGGGCATCGAGTCATGGAAATAAAAGACCTCGCCTGCCGGCCCTGCGCACTCCACGGCGGGAAAAAATGCCCCGAGGGACATTTCAAATGCATGAAGGAGCTGAAGCCCGATCAAGTATTTGAAAATGCAAAAGAAATGCTTTTGGAACACGGGTATCAAATTCCTGTCAAATAATTTTCTCTCACCCAAAACCCCCAGTTTTAAACAAACTGGGGGTTTTTATATCCAAAAATATTTCTCTAAAAATCATCCACGACAATGCCTTCCAATGCTTCTCTGGTTTCTTTAAATAGTCTTTTAATTTCTGGGAGATGATCTAACGGGAGCCAAATTCCTTTTTTAGTCCATCCAACATCTTCCTGCCACTGACGAAAATCCAATCCTTTTTTTCCTTTAAACTCACCTATTGATACCACAATACAAATTCCGGGCCGTTTAGCAAACTTACCAATCTGCTTGGGCACGATTTGTGAAAAATCATCTGCCAACGCCTGAATGTGAGGCTCCAGAGAACGTACAATTTCCGGGGTAAGTGTGATACCATCCCTCGTAGCGCCCGAAAATCCTTCCGTCTTAACATACCGCCGAATGGATACATACCGAAACCCTCGATAGGCATCCACCGTAAAATGAATTTCATCCTGCTCAGATGAACGAAAAAATCCTATTTCTCGAAGAAGAATAAAACTGCTTTCTAACATAAAAAAATCCTCTCTCAATTTCCAGAAAAGCCCCTGTTCTATTTATGTAAAATATGATATGATAACTTTGTTACTATATTTTAGTGGTTGATAATCTTAAAATCAAGTAGTTTTATTAGTGAGAACATTTTAGATAAGATTTTTTGAGGGTAATTATGACTGAAAAACCTTCTTTGGTTGGGCAGGAAATTTCCGGTTGTGAGATTCTGAATAAAGTAGCAGAAGGCGGCATGGGGGCTGTTTATAAGGCCCGTCATAAGGCACTCAATCGTATTGTATGTGTCAAAATTTTGAGCCCGGCATTAGCTAACGATAAAAAGGCTGTTGAACTCTTCTTGACAGAAGCACGCGCTATCGCAGAATTAGATCACCCTAATATTGTAAACGTTTACAACGTAGGAAAAGAAAAAGGATATTACTTTATCGTTATGTCTTTCATTGAAGGACAAACGCTTTCTGCTTTTTTGAAACAGAAAAAAGTGATTCCCGTCGGAACAGTATTGGATTTGTTTGACGGGGTTTTACAAGGTCTTTCAGCCGCTCATGAAAAAGGCATCATTCACCGAGATATCAAGCCTTCTAATATTTTGATTAACCCTCAAGGCCAAGCTAAACTAGTAGACTTTGGTATTGCCAAGAAAGTAAATAAAGAAACAGGTTCTACCAAAACAACCGAACTGGCCGGAACTGCTTACTTTATTGCCCCAGAGCAGGCTTTGGGCCGTGATTTGGATACGCGCGCTGATTTGTATTCCATTGGGGCTAGCATGTATTATGTCTTAACGGGACAATTTCCCTACAATGGGAAAAACACCATGGATATTATTCAAAAACATATCAATGAGCCCGTGCCTGACCCACTTAAATTACGTAAGGATTTACCGGGATGGTTGGGTTTAGCGATTCAAAAATTGATGAGCAAAAACCCAGACAATCGTTTTCAAACCGCAAAAGAAACCTACATGTACTTCCGAAAAATGCGTGCGGAAGAACAATTGCGTGTGAAAACAAATAATACGGGTCGTGCTATTGACCTTGCAGAAGAAGGGCCACTCAAACTCGTCGCAGATGAACAACTTACCACTGAAACAATGCGTCATTTGCGTGTTTCAAATAAAGAAGTGGTGCGCTCCTCCTCCGTGCCACCGGTAGCTCACAATTCGTTAATGCCCCAGTTGGATGCCGCTGGAAATGTACCAACCCCCGTTCCAGCCCGTATTCCCGAAAAAACACCCTCTGTTGAAATGTTAAAGGCAGAAGATGTAAAACCCGTAGAGGTTTTTGTCCCTTCCAAGAAACAGAAAATAAAAGGGGTTAGTTCTCTTACAAAAATAACCAAAGAAAGCTCCAAACTAATTTTAAGATTGATAATCTTTGTTCCCTTGTTTGCGTTTTTTGGGGCAATTGTAATGATATTTTTCCATAAGTTGGGGGTTATAGGATCTTCTTTCACAGCCTCGAACGTGGGGGCCATTTCGAACATGCTGGCTCCGTTCTTAGTAGGCTCGTTAAGCCATGAACACTTGTTGCAAATTATATTTTGTGCGATTTTGCTCATCTGCATATTCGCATCTTCGCGTTTAAAAGCTTTTTCACGGTCCACGATCGTGTTACTACTTCTTGCTTTTATATCGTACCTGGCCGGGTTATTCACTCCATCTGTTTCATTTATGGATTTATCTTCCGTCGGCAGTTATCTATTTTCCTCGGAATATTATTTATGCTACTTCGTATTAGTACTTATGTGGGGAGTGTCTTTTTGTTGGAGTATTAATCGTTCCACCAGTCAAAGTATTTTTACGGTTGTGCTTATTATTGTTTCTTTAATATTGGCTTACCTATCGGCACATCTTTCTATCGCGCCGAGCCAGTCCGTAACTGTTCGGATTATCTTGTATGCCTCTATTTTCTGTGCATTAGTTTCTATTTTTCAAGTGCTTAACCAAAAAAATAGCATTGTATTGCCCACTGTATTGCTACTCTTTGCAGTCGGAGGAATATGGGTATATACTGTATCGGGAGCGGCATATTCTCTTCATTCAACAGTAGAAGCCGTTTTGACAAAAACTAAAGTAAAGAATCACACTCAAGCGCCTGATTTACTACAAACTGAATTCAATATTCAAACACAACGCAACGTGTTTTCTACTTTTGATAAAACAAATGAATTTACTTCTCTTTCTTATGAGGAGGCCTACAAGAATTTAGAGTCCCAATTGGAGTCTATTGCTCCGGGGGTATTTGATGAAGAAAACACACCCCTATTTGTGGATTTAATGGTTCGCTTCTATAAGGGAGGGAAACAGCGCATGCGGTTAGCTATTTGGGACCACACGCTTACTTTGCCTCTTCGTTCTTTTAACGAGGATGCGAATGTAAATCATGCCTATTTCTTTTTATTAGCCTTGTTGTACTTGTTCGGGCTACTGGGTTGTATAAGTACCATTGTACTGGGAGAAAACGAATGAGTAGCTTCGATATTGAGTTTGTTTCTGTAACTGACATCGGCAAAATCCGTGAGAAAAATGAGGACAGCGTTCTCGTAGTTTCCGAACTAGGTTTAGGTGTCGTGGCCGATGGTATGGGGGGACACAGCGCTGGTGAAATCGCCAGTAATATTGCAGTTAATGTGCTGGCAGAAACAATCCGTAAAATTAATAATCACCAGCTCAAAATTCCAGATACTTTTCTTCCTTCCGTTGATGAAACGGGACGCAAGATCTTAATGGCCGCTAATTTAGCCAATGCCGCCATCTATTCTACGGCGCAATCATCTTCCGTCTATCGGATGATGGGCACCACCATGACCGGAGTCCTTTTTGATAAGGATTTTGCCACAACCGTTCATGTAGGAGATTCAAGACTGTATCTGTTCCGCAATGACCACCTGGTACAAATTACCACTGACCATTCCTTGGCCACCGAACATGTTCGTCGTGGGCTTTTAACTCGTTCAGAAGCGGATCATTCTAAAATCCAAAACGTGCTTACGCGTGCCATGGGAATTAAAAAGAATATCGAATTTGATCTACTAAAATTTCCAGTCAAGCCGGGAGATGTTCTGCTGTTATGCTCTGATGGGTTATATAAAGGGCTCAGTGAAGAAAACATGAAGGATATCTTGCACGCTGGTCAAAAAACACCTTTAGTAAAACTGTGCAAACAGTTAGTTCGCCAATCTAATGAAAAAGATGGCCAGGATAATATTTCTGCCGTACTCATTAAAATATTACCACCCAAAAAGACCTCATTTAGGCAACGCCTGAGACGGATTTTCTTCCGTTCTTAATTTCTTTTTCCACGCCGATACATCAACCCCTTTTTTAGCACTCTAAGAAAGGGGTTGACAATTTTCATACAAATATGCTAAATTAGCATTAAGCCCGGTTGAGTGCTAATAACATAATCCGGGAAGAAATATTTTAAATTCTACTCAAAGGAGTGTAGGAATTATGGCAGAAGTAAAGTTTAAACCGTTGGGCGACCGCGTAATTGTCAAGCCCATTGAAAGAGAAACGATGAAGGGGGGAATCATCATTCCTGACACCGCAAAAGAAAAACCGATGGAGGGAGAAGTATTAGCCGTCGGCGCTGGCAAACTCAATGATAAAGGGGAACGCGCTCCCATGGACGTTAAAAAAGGAGATCGCGTATTATACGGAAAATATTCCGGTACAGAAGTAAAATTAGATGATGAAACTTATTTAATTATTCACCAAGATGAAATCTTGGGTATTTTGGGGTAAATTAAAGAGGAATTAAATTATGGCTAAACAAATTATTTATGGTGATGAAGCCCGGGCGAAAATGAAAGCCGGGATTGAAAAAGTAGCAAATGCTGTTAAAGTAACTTTAGGGCCTAAGGGTCGCAGTGTTGTGTTAGAAAAAAAGTTTGGTTCTCCGCTCATTATTGATGATGGTGTGACCATTGCCAAAGATATCGAACTGGAAGATAAATTTGAAAATATGGGTGCGCAACTGATTCGCGAAGTAGCTTCCAAAACCAACGATGTTGCCGGAGACGGAACCACCACCGCTACCGTTTTGGCCAACGCCATGCTGACCGAAGGTATTAAAAACATTACCGCCGGTGCTAACCCGACCTTAGTTAAAAAAGGTATTGAAATGGCCGTAGAAGCAACCAAAGAACAACTTAACAAAATGCAAAAGCCGGTCAAAACCAAAGAAGAAAAAGCGCAAATTGCCACCATTTCTTCTAACGATAAAGAAATCGGTAACATGATTGCCGAAGCGATTGAAAAAGTCGGTGCCGAAGGCGTTATCACGGTAGAAGAAGGGAAAACCGCCACAACCCAACTAGACGTAGTAGAAGGGATGCAATTTGACCGCGGTTATATTTCTCCTTATTTCGTAACCGATTCCGAACGGATGGAATGTGTGTTGGAAAATCCGTACATCATCATTACCGATAAGAAAATTTCTTCCATGAATGAGCTCTTGCCCGTTTTGGAAAAAATTGTACAAACCGGTAAACAATTCTTAATTGTCGCCGAAGATGTGGACGGTGAAGCATTGGCTACCTTAGTTGTTAACAAACTGCGCGGCACCTTGAAAGGTTGCGCCGTAAAAGCTCCGGGCTTTGGTGATCGCCGCAAAGAAATGTTAGAAGATATTGCCATTTTGACCGGCGGTAACGTGATTAGCGAAGAACGCGGCATGAAGTTAGACAAAGCCGAACTCCCGATGCTCGGTCAATGTGCTCGTGTTGTCATTGATAAAGAAAATACCACCATCGTCAGCGGCAAAGGGTCCAAAGATGCCATTACCGCCCGCATGGCTCAAATTCGCAAACAAATTGAAAATTCTACCAGCGAATACGATAAAGAAAAACTCCAAGAACGTCTGGCAAAACTTTCGGGCGGCGTAGCTGTTATCAGCGTTGGTGCCGCTACCGAAACGGAACTCAAAGCTAAAAAAGCCAAAGTGGAAGATGCTAAAAACGCTACCAAAGCCGGCGTGGAAGAAGGTATCGTACCTGGCGGCGGTGTAGCTTTAGCTCGCTGCCAAAAAGCATTGGAAGCTTTGAAAGAAGAAAACGAAGATATCCGCACGGGTATCAACATTGTCAAAAAAGCCCTTACGGCTCCGCTTAAACAAATCGCGGTCAATGCCGGTTTGGATGGTGCTGTAGTAGTAGACAAAGTATTATCCATGAAAGGCGCTGCCGATGGTTATGATGCCGATAACGATGAGTATTGCGACCTCCTGAAAGCCGGTGTTGTAGATCCGGCCAAAGTAGTTCGCACCGCCTTGGAAAATGCGGCTTCTATTACGGGCACTGTGCTCTTAACGGAAACGTTAGTAGCCGATGCTCCCGAAAAAGAACATTCGCACGCTCCTGCCGGAATGCCCGGCATGGGGGGAATGGGCGGCATGATGTAATAATTTAATTGCATCTTTACCACCGAATTAAAAGGCCCAGAGAGAATCTGGGCCTTTGCTATGTTGTCAGTAGGTCCTTTAGCCTCTGGACATTTTGCTAAAAAAGTCTTATCCTATATTTAGAAAACATATACACAAGGAGATTGTCTATGAAAAAGTCGTTCTCAGTTTTAGCCGCCCTAGCAGTTGCTTGCATGGCATGGGCTGCGACGGATTTTCCGCAAAAAGATTTTCCTTCGTCAGAGTGGCCAACCGCTCAAACCGCTAATGGGGAAATGCAACAAGCTGTTTCTCAAGCCGTGGAACAACAGGCTGCTCAAGCGCAGGCCTCAGCTAAAAAACCACATGATGCCGCCGTATTCGACATGGTATTGCGCGTTCATTCCAAATTTTCACAACAGTTACAAGGAGATAACGAACATGTTTATGATAAACCGTGTTCTGCTGTACTAATTGACCAACATTGGTTATTAGCTTCTCTTTCTTGCCGTGGTGTTGGAGATACCGCCTCTGCTTATGATCACCATGGAGAAATTTCTATGACCAAAAAAGTAGCCTACCGGAACATAGAAAAAGCTTCTATTCGTGCCAGCTGGATGAATTCACGAGACGATATTTGGCCACGGGATATCTTCGTAGATGAATCTTCCCAACTCATGTTGCTTTATTTGGATAAAACAAACACTCAGTTAATGGACGAAGTAAATGACAATGGCACAGTAGTGGCTCCGCTATTGATTTCCAACAATCCGGCTGTTATAACCAATCGGACTATTGAAAACGCTTACATTAACCGAGAACGGTGCATTGAACCCGGGCGTTGCTCTGACGCTGTAGATATTAAGGAGTATTGCACCCGCAGCGGATGTTACAAAATTGGTTTTGAAATGGTAGATGGTGATGCCGGGGACCCATTATTTGTAGTGTCCAAAAGAGCCCCTGGCAATGAATATTTAGTGGGTTTTAACAACGCCGAAATTATCGGATCGAATACGCAGTCCGGCAAAACGTATAAAGCGTTAAATAGAACCGGTTGGGCTTTTATCCAGAAAACGATCAGCCCTAGAGATAATGCTGCCTGGAAGCGTATTTACAACCGATCCAGAAAAGAGACCTCTTTTTAGGTTCTTAATATAATCAAAAGAAGCCTGTAGATTTTTACTACGGGCTTCTTTTTATTTTATACAATACCTGTATATTCTTACAGGGAGCTTAAATATTATGGCAAATAACCCAATGTTTAACGAAGCCGCCTTTGAGCGTGCTAAAAAAGAACAATCTCCTCGTGCAACCAATACACAGGATGAAGAACTGCAAGCCGCCGGATTTAAACCGCATTATGTCGCCACCCTCAGCCAAGCCATGACACTACAAGGTACCATTAATAAAACCTTCGTTTTATTGTTCATGTGCGTTATTAGCGGCTGGATTGGCTGGACCCACTTGGCCGCCAGTGGGGGGATCTTAGCAATTATAGCCATTGCAGCTATCGGGCTTGGCATTTGGACTTCTTTCCAACCGAAAGTGTCACCTATTACAGCGCCCATTTATGCTATCGTAGAAGGCCTGTTATTAGGCGTAGTATCCGCCATGTATAACGTGCAATACCCGGGTATTGTGGCTAGCGCCGTAGGAATTACCCTTCTGGTATTCTTTGTGATGTTATTTATTTACAAAACGGGAATTATTAAAGTAACGCAACGTTTTGCTACAGCTGTTGTATCGGCCACCTTTGCTATCTTTATTTTGTACATAGGGTCATTTGTACTTGCTTTGTGTGGAGTTGATACCTCTTATTTAACTTCTTCTTCGCCGCTGTCCATTGGAATTAGCGTGGTGGTGTGCATTATAGCAGCTTTTAACTTAATGCTCGATTTTCAATTTATCAATGTGATGTCCTCCCGGGGAGATGCCCCCAAATTTATGGAGTGGTATGCAGGGTTTGGACTCATGGTCACTATCATATGGCTCTACATTGAGATTTTGAAATTAATCGCTAAATCCAAACGCAGATAAACTGCCATTGCCGAGTGAAATTTGATAAAATAAAGTAAGGCGGATTTATCCGCATAAGTTAAAAAAGGAGTCAAGAAAAGTATGAATTTTGACAGCATCAAAAAAATCCAAAATATGGATTTAAAAGATAAAAAAGTGTTGGTGCGCGTAGATTACAACGTACCTTTGAAAGATGGCAAAGTAGACAACAACAAACGCATTGTTGCTACTGAAAAAACGATTAAACATTTGTTAGATAACAACTGCCGCATCGTATTGATTGCCCACTTAGGCCGCCCGAAAGGCAAAGTATGCCCGGAATTTAGTTTGGCTCCGGTGGCTGCCGAAGTAGAAAAATTATTTGGTGTACCGGTTCACTTTGCAAAAGATTGCATCGGTGCTGAAGCTGACAAAGTTGTAGCCGAAACGAAAAACGGCGAAATCGCTCTCTTGGAAAACTTGCGCTTCCATCCGGAAGAAGAAAAGAATGATCCTGAATTTGCTAAGCAACTAGCCAAACACGGCGAAGTATTTGTACAAGAAGCGTTTGGTACCGTACACCGCGCTCATGCCTCTACCAGCGCCGTAGCCGACTACTTGCCCGGCTGTGCAGGATTCCTCGTTCAAAAAGAAGTGGAATTTTTAGGCAAAGCGCTTGAAAACCCGGCCCGTCCGTTTGCAGCGGTAATCGGCGGTGCGAAAGTATCCGACAAAATTTTACTTTTGAATAACTTATTAGACAAAGTAAATGTTTTAATTATCGGCGGCGGTATGGCCTATACTTTCTTAAAAGCCAACGGATTGGAAATTGGTAAATCACTTGTGGATGACACCAAAATTGAAGAAGCCAAACAAGTAATGGCTAAAGCCAAAGCCAAAGGCGTTAAAATGTTAATGCCGATTGATTTCCGCGTAGCCAAAGAATTTTCCGAAACCGCTACAGCCACAGAAGTAGATGTGATTCCTGCTGATATGGAATCCATGGATATTGGTCCTAAAACAGAAAAATTATTCGCAGATGAATTATTAAAATGCAAAACAATTTTCTGGAACGGGCCGATGGGTGTTTTCGAATTTCCGAATTTCGCCAAAGGAAGTTTTGCTATCGCTAACGCTATGATTGAAGCCACCAAAGCAGGTGCTATTTCTATCATCGGCGGCGGAGATAGTGTAAACGTACTTAAGAAGGGGAAAATTAACCAAAAAGAATTTTCTCACGTTTCCACCGGCGGCGGTGCCAGCATGGAATTTGTGGAAGGCAAAGAACTTCCCGGTTTAGTTGCATTAGCGAAATAGACCGGAAAGTCTTTTTGAAAAAATTTGTGTACTAACACAAACCGGGCCTGTTGTTTAGGCCCGGTCTATTTTCGCAAAAAGAGTTACCCGGACTCGTGGCGTTAGCCAAATAAGTTCTTTTATTTCTATCCCCCGGATAAATATCCGGGGGATAGTTCTGTTTACAGGTCATAAAAATTTGTATAATGTACATATAATTGGTTAAGGAGATTATTTACATGTACGGACTTATTTTAACGATTCATTTTATTGTCTGTGTATTACTGATTTTACTCGTATTATTACAAAGCGGAAAAGGCTCTGCGGCGGGTATTTTCGGTGCGTCTGGTGCGGACAATTTGTTCGCCAGCCCGACAGCTTTCAACGCAGTCAATAAATTTACGGCTATTTTAGCTGCTGTATTAATGGTAACCTCTATCGTTTTGACAATCGCCTCACACAAAAGCACTTCTACCTCTGTGTTAGACAAGGTAGAAATTCCGGCTTCCGCTCCGGCTGAAGCTGGCAAATAATTTGATTAGCTCCGCTTTTTTGCGGAACTTTTTGTGTTTGCAGGCAATTTGTTTTTTTGATAGAATAGAAGAGAAGTGATCGTTCTTTTTAGATAGATGGATTTTCGCGCAGATGGCGGAATTGGTATACGCGTGCGTTTGAGGGGCGCATGCCTTACGGCTTGAGGGTTCGAGTCCCTCTCTGCGCATGAAATATAAAACCGGGTGAAGACCCGGTTTTTTATTTTATATGCAGAAGCACCCAACTGCTTTGCTCACGCGAAGAACTGGAAAATAGATTTAATCATTCTTTTGACTTGGTAAACAAAACATAAATTCTTATCATTTCTAAAAAAAGGAGCAGAAAACCATGCCTAAAATTAAAACTATTTATAACCTATCTTTTCATGAAAGTTTTACCCGGCAACAAGGTTCCTTAACTTATACTTGGTTACGGGTACCAGGGGGATGGAATTTAACAGTAGAAAGTGACAAAGGGATTACAAATACTTTTGTTCCACAAAGTAATGAGTTTAAAGAACTAGCACGCGAGTTAGAAAATCGCTCTACCGATTTTGTGTCTAAAAAAATTGTACAAAGATGATCCGGTGTCACAAACTTCCGTCGTAAACTGATATAATATAGTTATCTAGTTCTATACAGGAATTTTATTATGTCCCCATTAACAGCCGCCTGGATTTGCTGGGCCATTGTCGGTTTATCTCCCATTGCTGGAAAGTATGCAGTAGGTATTATTAGCCCGGTATTACTCGTTTTTTTAGGCACACTAATCGGCGTATTTTACTTCACTCCTTGGATTACTAAAAATAAAAAATGGGGGGAATTGCTGGCTCCACAAACCCGTTGGAAATTTTTATTTATCGGCACCTTTGGAACGGCCCTGCCGTTTACCATTTTACTGATTGCCTTGCATTACACTACGCCCGGCAATGCTGCTATTTTACAACAAAGCGAATTGCTTTATTCCCTGCTATTTGCCGCTGTTTTTTTGCGAGAAATTCCCAGCCGAGCGCAATTGTTAGGAAGCGCACTCATTGTGTTAGGTGTTTTTATTATCTTACTAAAAGAACAATACACTCCTCGTTGGACCGGAGACTTGCTGATTGTTGGCAGTACCTGGATGTTACAAGCAGGTTCTACCGTCGCTAAAAAATTACCTAAACACTTAGATTACCGCCTTATTGGAATGGCACGCAATTTATTTGCTTTACCGGCATTATTACTCATCTTAACCGTGATGGCTATCTTAAAAGAGCCCTTTACGTTAAAGCCCACACTTCAAATGTTTGTAGTCCTGGGATATACGGGTTTTCTAAAATATGGCCTAGCCATGGTGGTTTGGTACAAAGCAATCCGGGCCCTGGATTTGGGTAAAGTGACTGCTATTTATCTATCGTATCCCGTACTCTCGCTACTTATTTCATCTGCATTAGGACTTGAAATACCCACCCTTCACCAATTTGCCGGGCTTGCCATCACACTAGCCGGGGCTTATTGGGTAAGTTTGACCGTCAAAAAAGAAGGGCATTAAACGCACCAATAAAGTACAATATAAGTATGTTTAATATTTTACCTGTCTATGCAATTTGGCTGGCGTGGTTTGCCACGTCTGTTAACGTAGTTATCTCAAAATTAGCAGTTCCGTACGTAACCTCTGCTTTATTTTTGTTCTTTGCTTGCTTGATTGCGGTTATTTGTTTTCGATTTTACTTCGGGCGCAGTGGCGAATGGGAAAAACTGTTTCGTAGAGATGTGTGGCCTAAAGCCTTAGGGATGGGGACCTTTGGCACGGCACTCCCGATGACCATCTTCATGGTTGCATTAAATTACACCACACCCGTAAACGCAGCGATTGCGAACCAATTTGAAATTATTTATTCGTTAATTTTGACAGCTATTTTACTGAAGGAACGTCCCACCCTCAAACAAATCGGCGGATCTGTGTTGATTTTACTTGGCGTAGGGCTTATTATTGTAGAAGGGGGGACTTCCGTCCAGGCGAAGGGAGATTTGATGGTTATTGGTTGTTTGTGGATGTACCAAATTAGCCATATTTTTGCGAAAAAATTACCGGCAGATCTGGGGCCGCAAACTATTGCCGCAGCACGGGCCCTTTACGCGATGCCTGCGTTAGGAGTTTTGTGTCTGTGTTTATCTTTCATTCAAGGTCCTCTTTTATTTGATGCTAACTCCATCACCTTATGGATTGTATTAGCAGCCAGTGCGCTTGTCAATTACTTCTTAGGAAATTGTTATTGGTACCAAGCCATTCGCAATATGGATTTAAGTAAAGCGACCGCTATTATTCTATCGTACCCGGTAATGACTTATATTCTATCTGTAATCTTTGGACAGGACCGAATCACCCCCTACAAAATCGTGGGAATGATTTTAGCAGTAGGCGGAGCCTACATTGTAACTTTACTTGCAAAAGGAGCAAAAAAATGAAAAAACTCGTTTTATTTGATTTGGACGGAACACTCGTAGATGCCGGCGGTTGTGGGCGCCGCGCACTAGTCAAAGCCATTGAAGCCCTGTACGGTAAAAAACCAGAATTTGAACATGCGCTCATTTCCGGGCGGACGGATTTGGATAATTTTTCCATTGTCTATGGACTTGTCAAAAATGGGAAAAAGCCCTCTGCCGCGGAAATGAAAAAAATGAAAGCAAAATATTTAGAACTTTTGCCACAAGAAGTACACGCTTCCGTACGTTGCAAAAAATATGATCTTGTTCCCGGAGTAGAAAAATTTTTAAATCTTCTTTCCAAAAATAAAGAAATTATTCTTGGCCTGGGAACCGGCAACTTGGAGGAAGGTGCCAAACTCAAATTAGAACCGAGCAAACTTGGAAAATATTTTTCCGTCGGCGGATACGGAGACGACGGGCACACGCGCGAAGATATGCTAAAAGCGGCTGTAAAACGTGCAGAAAAAAAATATAAAACCTCTTTCAAACCGGAACAAGTATTTGTAATCGGCGACACTCACCGCGATATCGTAGCCGCTAAAAATTGTGGTTTCCACAGTGCGGTCTTAACGAATGGGTTTGGTGATGCGCAAAAAATCCAGCGCGCCGCAGCTGAACTGGAAACCAAAGATTTTAAAGATATAACTACCCTCTGCATGTGGTTAAATATTAAAACAGACCCCAAGGGTGTTAAACGCGGTAGTTACATTATGCCGGCCAGTGCAATCGAACACGTATTTTTCAGCCGTACCGGAATTGATGAAGACCGCTTGAAAATGCTCCGGATTAAAAAATATGAAGATTTAGAATCCGGTACAATTATGTAGGAGCTTTTATGGAATGGTATACCGCCGCAGAACGTTTTACCGAAGCATTAGCCAGCTCTGACCCTACTCCGGGAGGGGGGGCGGCGGCCGCGCAAACCGGTGCTATGGGTTGCGCACTGCTGCTTATGGCGATTGGTACGACCTTAAAACGTAAAACCATAGAACCGCAAGTAAAAATTCATTTGGAAACCAGCTTGCGGCGGTTGGGTTCTCTTAAAAATCAATTAAAAAGTTATGTAAAACAAGATGGGGAAGCCTATGCCGCTTACCTTACGGCTAAACATATTCCAAAGGAAGATTCTTCCCGGGAACCCACCTTGCAAACTGCCCTGCAGTTGGCCGCGCAAGTGCCGGCCGACACAGCTGCAACAGCTGTTCAAATTTTAAAGGAGCTCGAAATCATTAAGCAAGATATCGCTCCTATTATTCAAGCAGATGTGGCCTGCGCTAAACATCTTTTACAAGCAGCCATACGTTGTGCGGTAGAAAATATACAGGCCAATAAGATGTTCATTAAACAGCCCGAAATTGTAGCGAAATTGGACAAGCAAATCCAAATCTTTTTAAAATCATGTTGAGAGGGAAAAATGACAGAGCAATCTACAAAACGAAGCGGAATGTTAAGTGCCATTTACCAAATGTTACCAACGGTAAACGATGATTATGCGGCAAAACTTGTCTACACGCTAGAAAATAAAAAAACTATTGTTCAACTTCAACAAGATATTGCCAATTTAGCAGCCCAACTAAATTCCGATTCTGTTATGACTGATACCATGGTTGCTAAAATGTTATTGGATGAAATCACCCTTCCGGCGGCTCTTCGCCAATTACGAATTTACAATAACGCTACTTCCATTAATGAGCTTTGTGCAGCCTTGGAAGTATCTGCAAAAAATACGGCTAAATTACTGGAAGTGTATGCCTCCTTCTCCACGCGCCAATACTTTGACGAAGCATTTTCTTCTGCA
The DNA here is from genome assembly GCA_947305555.1 of uncultured Elusimicrobium sp. Classification (GTDB taxonomy): domain Bacteria; phylum Elusimicrobiota; class Elusimicrobia; order Elusimicrobiales; family Elusimicrobiaceae; genus Avelusimicrobium. The sequence continues at coordinate 5,758 of CAMZDW010000013.1, read as the reverse complement.
TTGCAAAAAATAACAGAACCTGATCTTTCCGACGAACAAAAAGCACTTAAAGCCTTGGATATTCTGTTACAAGAGTCTGCTCGTTTACAGGAAGAACGCGCGCACACGCCCAAACAAAATAAAAAAGAAATTTTTGCTTTTGCCGACCAATATCATTTATCTATACCGTTAACAGCCGCGCTAATTAATGTATACACTCAGCCCATTTCGATCGCTTTGGAGCCGGAATTTAAACAGTTAATGGAACAATTGTCTACAGTGCACGACAATCAATCTCTTTGCGCCTCCTTAACGGCTCGCGTGTTATTGGGTCAAATTACCGCAAAAGATGCACAAGACATTGCGCAAATATCTTCCTTGCTTAAAGACCAAATTTTAGAAGATGATTTGATGATTATCGCCTGTCGTTATTTGAAGGCTAAAACACCCAACGATATTGTAAATACATTTAAAACCGTGTTAAAGAAATTACCTCACGTAGCTTTGCCGGAGGAAAATTTAGGATTGGCTGTTCATGTGCTTTTAGATGGCACCGCCACTAGTTTTGACCAAGCCATGCAACAGGCTTCGTTGCATAGAGAACGGGAACTACTCCGAAGAGGTCTAGCTAAAAAAGAAATATATGCTGGTTATGAATATGAACTGTCTGAAAAGTTTGGCGGTAAAAAAACGCTAGTCCAACTAGACCGGGATATGCATGAACTTTTAGATACGCTTCCATTCTGCATGGAAAAAAACGATAACAAAGAATTGGCCTGCAAAGTATTGCTGGGTTCCCTCAGTCAGGAAGAAGCCGCCAAACAAGCCCAATATTTGCGTGATTTAAAAGCAAAAACAGTTACGCAGGGCTTAGCCCCAGAATTAATGAAAAGTTACTTGGGGACGAAACCACCGGAAGAAATTTTACATTTCTTCGAGACTTCTTTGGCTCCCTATACGTTTTGGAAATCCGATCAGGAAAAGCATGTGTTTGCGCTACGAACACTGGTTGGAGAATTAAATGGGACGTACAACCAACGCATTTCTCAATTTGTATTGGAAATGTTAGAAAACGGATCTTCCCTGGATTTAATGACGGATATGTTAAGTAATATCCAAACACATAAAACCAGTGATGCCGAATTAGACAGATTGCTTGCTATGTACAAAAGCGCACGAGCAGACTTAAATTCGTAATTTAATAAAAAAAGCTGTTAAATTGCACCAGAATTTGCTATGCTGTTATCGTATGGTTTTGTATTTATTTTAGACAGGGTGGATAAGAATGAGATATTGGGTTTATATTAATGACAAAGTGGAAGGTCCTTTCACGGAAGAAAAACTGGTAACGCTGCAAGGCTTTACCCCGGACACATTGATTTGTTCCGAAGATACTGCCAACAGCGGTAATCAAGAATGGGTCAAAGCATCTAGCGTATTTGAATTTGATCAGGTCGCTTCAGCTGCAAATGCCTCCTCCCAAACACAAGGTGTTGGGACGGCCGCTGGGACAGCAGCCGCTACGGATGAATTAGCGGCATTGTTACTTTCTAAATTAGATGCACTTACCAGTCAGATTTCCGGTTTGCAAGAAAAGTTAGAAGGCATGCAAACCAAACTGGATGAAGCCATCTCTTCTTCCTCCCACAAGTCAAACCTGCTTGATGTGGGGGGCGCCCCTATCCCTTTGGATGATTCTCATGCTAATACAATTACTCTCACCCGTCACGATATCGAAGCTCAGGTAGAAGAAGTTCTTCCTCCTACGACTGAAGAAAATCAACCCTTAGATATGCTGGGTCCTGTTGAGTTGGGAGAGGATATTGATTCGGACTCAGACTCTAAAGTAGAAGAAGACGTTGTGGTAAGTTCCGCGTTAGATTCTATTTACAATGCAAAATTACAAAGCCAACAGGATATAAACGAAAATACCTTTCAGGATTTGTTAACTCCCAAACAGGCAGCTGAATTGGCCGCCCAAGCAGATGCCGCGGCTGCTGAGAATGATGCACGAGAACGGACATTAGATGAAGCTTTAAAACAAGTAGAACAATCAACCCCTAATTCCGAAGAAAAGGACAAATTACTTGATTCGTTCTCTACCTCCTCACAATCGGATATTGTAGATCAGGTCATTCAAGAGAAAGAAGAAGAAAAAAGTTCCTCCTCTGCAGCTGTAGCTGGTTTAGCCGCGGCAGCAGGTGTTGCCGCATTGGCCGGAGCTGCAGCATTTGCCGCAGATACAAAAGAAGAAAAAGAGGAAGAACAAAAACAAAAACAAGAACAAGAGAAAGAAGATGACCAGTCCGAAGTAAACGCAACATCCGAGATAGAATTAGAAGATAAGAAAGAATCAGAACCTAAAACAGAGCCAGAACCTAAAATAGAATTAGAAGAAAAAGCGGAAACTTTGGAAACCTCAGAATCAGTAGAAGAAAAAGAAAAACAACCCATAGATCTATCCCAAACTGATGGAAATGAGCTTCCTTCTCTGCCAGTTTCCTCCGAAGAAACCCAACCTGATTCTGTACAGGAACAGACTCCGAACGTTTTAGAAGATGAACAGCCTCAGCAAGCTCCGGTTCAGGCCCCTATTCCTGCTCCCATAGCAGAAATCCCCACTTTGGAGTCGGCCGAACAACAACAGTCTTCACCGGAATTGGCTGATGAAAAAACGAAAGGGACTATCCAAGAATTAGTTCCCGGGTCGACTGTGGAAGATCAATCTTCTGTTATTATCACGGAAGAAGATCTTCAAGAAGCTTTTGCAGAACGGGATTCGCATCAAGATCAATCGGTAGAACAGTTGTTTGGTTTAGCTGGTGTTGGTGCCGGAAATACAGCTGATGCCGAAAATGCAGATGCAAAGCAAGATAAACACCAGGAAGAGCATTTGGAAACTTTATCTGTCGATAATGAAACTCCGGTAGCTGGAAAAACCACTGCCCAAACGGTGACAGCTGCTCCTGCAAATCCAAATGATTTAACTGAAATTGAACTTAAGGAAGGCTCCACATACTTAATTTCGGACTTTGTACCGCCAGCTGATACCTCGGGAAATGCATTACCCAAAGAATTAGCCGGGTTAGAAAGAAAGACTCCTGATGAAAATGATACTTCTGCCACTCCGACGGTCAAAGAAGAAACAGAAGTACAAGAGATGGTGTCCTTGAAAACCCAAACTCAAAAACAGGTTCCTGCACCCAAAAGCGCACCTGGAGATGTGACTGTGTCGCAGGTTCTTTTGGAAAACACAATTAAGACTAAAAGAGGCGCTTCTTTAGATATTAAAACAGTGCCTATGGTGAATGAACCTGGGCAATCGGAACGATTGCATTTGGAAGGGTTGGATGATGATTTAAATACCCAACACGATTTGCAGAAAGCAGACGAAAAAACGGCTGGAAAAACCACCAAAATAGTGGTTGGAGCGTTACTTGCCACATTGCTTTTCTCTGTCTTGTATTTGGTATTAGGATTCTTACAACTGATTCCTTCATCCTTGAATATTTTCTCTTCGGATAAGAAAGCAGCCCAAAGCTCTAAGCAAAGTGCGCAGTTGGAAGAAATGTTAAATTCACAAGAGTATGATGACTACGAAGAAGAAGAGGCCATGGATCCAGAAAGCAGAATGGATATTGCATTAGATGAAGTAAAAAATTATGCCTTAGTGAACGGTTATACTTTGAAGGAATTCATTGATGCAAAACATCCTGCTGTACAAGGCTTGATTACATGGGAGATTTCAACAGCAGTAGATCCTGATAATTATTCCATATTAGTCAAAGTACCGCCGGAGAATCCGCAAAGCTTCAAGATCTCCTATCGTTTCAATTACAATGCGGTTACCCGGTCTTTGGAACCGACTATTTCTGACGCAAAGAATCTATTGGATTCCGCTAATCAAGGCGCTCCTGTTCCAGACCAGCCGGCAGAATAATAGTTATAAACTACCTATCAAAAAGTCCTCCAAAAGTAAATTTGGAGGACTTTTTCCATATATTCTAACGATTAATCTGTCTTTATTTTACTGCATTTTTTGCAATACTTTCTAATATGTGAAAGGCCTTTTCTACCCAAGCCAAACTTAACCATTCATAGGGGCCATGTGGATTTTCATAACCGGCAAAGATATTGGGCGTTGGCAATCCACGAAGGGATAGTTGAGAACCATCCGTTCCACCACGGGCTTGTACCAATTTATAAGATATATGATTTTCTTCCAAGGCGGCTTCTAATAGTTGCATAGCCTGTGGACGTTCTTTTAGGATATCCCGCATATTGCGATATTGTTCTTTAAATTCCACTTCAATTTTCGCCGCTGGATATTTAGCACGTTTTTCTTCTACTAACGAAGTAAGCATTTCTTTAAATTGTTCAAATTTCTTCAAATCATGCTCTCGCACAATTCCCTGTACTTCTGCCTTTTCCAAACCACCGGTGATGTCTTTAAATAAAATAAATCCATCTTCACCGTCCGTTGTCTCCGGTAACTTATCTTCCGGCCAAGAAGAAATAATGTCTGCAGCAATGCGTACTGGATTGGCCATAAAGCCCTTCGCCGAACCGGGATGGCAAGATTTCCCAGTAATGCGGATAGTAACGTAATCTGCATTAAAATTACCGCAATCAATTTCACCCAAACTGGCACCATCTACCGTATATGCAAAATCTGCAGCAAAACGTTTTACATCAAAATAACCAATTCCGGTTCCGGTTTCCTCATCAATTGTAAACGCGGCTTTCAAGGGGCCATGTTTAATCTCAGGGTGTGCAGTCAAATATTCTGCCAAAGTCATAATAATGGCGATACCTATTTTGTCATCACCACCCAACAATGTATTGCCATCCGCTGTGACGATATCATCGCCTAAGCAACGTTTCAAACTGGGGGCTGTTTCTGGTGAAAGAAACATTTTTTTACCTTCATGAATCGTCAGTACGCCGCCATCATAGTTGGGATGTAACACCGGATGGATGTTACTACCATTGTAATCACATACTGTGTCCATATGTGCAAAAAAACCAATCGTGGGAGCTTTTTTATCCGTGTTAGCCGGCAAAGTTCCAGTTACAAAACCATACTCATCCACCTCTACCTCAGTAAAGCCAACCGTTCTCATTTCAGCAGCCAAACGATCTGCAAATAGAATTTGAGAAGGGGTAGAAGGGACCGACTTACTCGCTGGGTCGCTCGTGGTTTCTATAGAAACATACTGTACAAAACGGTTATAAATTTTCTGCTGTAGTTCGTTCATGAAGTTTTTTCTCCCAAGATGTTTTTTTTATTATACAATATTAGTCAGATATGCTTGGGAGGAAATATGAAAAAAATTCTTTTAAGTTGTGTTGCTCTTGTCCTATTAATAGGCTGTTCTAGCGTACAAAAAGCACAAAATTTATCTAACTGCAAATTTGCACTTACAAGTGTCAATTTGACGGATTATAATTTGACTTCGCTTGGTTTTGATATTGTAATTGCTATTACCAATCCAAGTAAAACAGAAACTGCTGCGTTAAAACGTTTTGAAGGTAAATTAACCGTCAATGATGATTACATGGCAGATGTAACGTTAAAAAACGTCTATATTGAGCCCAATTCTACCAAAAATGCTAAAGCGAAAGTAACCGTACCCTTATCTGCGGTAAACAGTAAATTGATCGGTTTACTAAGCATGGGAAGTGGCACTTTAGACTATCATTTGACGGGCATGATGTATTTTGATGGCCCTCTGGGGGTAGAAGTACCCGTCCCGGTAGATATTGGACGTGTAGGAAG
>CAMZDW010000012.1 GCA_947305555.1 uncultured Elusimicrobium sp. | reverse complement strand
GATGCCAAAAAAGGCAAAGTATTTACTAAAATTTTACGCGAAATCACGATTGCCGCTAAAATGAGCGGCGGCAACCCGGATCAAAACCCGCGCTTACGCAAAGCGATGGATGATGCCCGTGCGGCCAACATGCCGCTTGATAACGTCAAACGGGCCATTATGAAAGGGACCGGTCAGTTGCCGGGCGTTTCATACGAAGAAATCACGTATGAAGGTTACGGCCCGGGCTCGGTGGCTATTATTGTGGAATGCACCACGGATAATAAGAACCGCACCTTCTCGGAAATTCGCAAAATTTTCACCAGCCACGGCGGCTCTATCGGTACAGCCGGCTGCGTATCTTACATGTTCAAAAGCAAAGGTTTAATCGTCGTTAAAAAAGAAGACATTAGCGAAGATGACCTCATGAATTTAGCCTTGGAAGCCGGTGCCGAAGACGTGCGCACCGCCGGGGATGTGTATGAAGTAATCACCAACCCGGATATGGCCGAAATTGAAGCTGTTAAAAAAGCCATTGAAGCCAAGGGTATTACTCCGGAATCGGCCGATTTAACTATGTTGCCTGATACCGAAGTAAATATTACCGATGAACATGCTGCGGAAACTTTAATGAAAATGTTGGAAGCTCTTGATGATCATGACGATACAAAAAACGTCTACGATAACTCCAGCATTGACGAAGCCGTAGCCGCGAAACTCAACGCATAAAAGAGGTTCCCTTGGCGGACAAACAAACTACCGTTTTAGGGATTGACCCCGGTTTAGACAGAACGGGATGGGCGGTACTTACCAAAGACGCCCGTTCCGTTTTTGTTTTGCGCGCGTGTGGACTTTTGCACACACAAGCCGGCCAAGATTTGCCTAAACGGCTGCAGTATATTCATCAAGAACTTCAAAAAATTTTGCAAACTTACCAGCCGGATCAAGTGGCCATGGAGCAAAACTTTTTTCTCAAGCGTGCCACCACTATGGCAAATACGGTCATGACGCGCGGCGTAATTATTTTGGCCTGCGAGCAAGCCGGCAAACCTATTTTCTTCTATCCGCCCAAACGCGTTAAAATGTTGATTTGTGGTACAGGAACGGCCGATAAAAAACAAGTGCAACGCATGGTACAGCTCACGTTGCATTTAGATAAAATCATTAGTCCCGACGATACCGCTGATGCAGCCGCCATTGCGATGTGCCACTTAAAAACGGCACCTCTTAATAGCATGCTGCAAGTAAAGAATGCTTTCCTAGAAAAATTAAAAGCAGCCCAAGCCCAACAAATTAAAAAGAGGTAAATCAAGGACCTTTTTTGTAAAAGACGGATTGCGAAGGACGGGGCGTGCCCAATTTGTGCACTTTACACAAATTCCATCCACGTGAATACTTATTAACATTGGCATTGAAGAAAACGCACCGTTCTCCGCTTTCTTGCAACCCATAAGGGGCTAGCGTGATCGGCGAAAGCATCATTTCCCAGGGAACAGCCACAATGTAAATAGGACCATCATGAGAAGCAATCGCCCCCTTAATTTGATCATCAAAGCGATACCCATAATAAGCATCCGGCAAGGACCTCCTTTGCCGTACCTTCCGGCGCAAAGATGGCGGATATTTTCCCAATTCAAAAATAATCCCCCCCACAAACCTTGTATCCTCCGGGAAAAAAGGAGCTAGAAAACTCATGGGTTGCCCAAAGAAAACAACCAAGGCATTGGGTTCTACACGAGGAAACCGCGGAGAAAAATGAACGTAGGGACGGGAATCAAAAGCTTCATGCCCCCAATCCGGAGCGTGGGTTCCAAACCAACACGTTAACGCTAATACACAACCCAAAACGCCTGCGATTAAAGGACGCAGCAAATTACGTAATAAACATACACATAAAATAGCACTTGCCGCTTCAAAAATAATCACATAACGTAAAATGGAATAAACCTGTAGCCACAATACATACGCTACCACCAAAATCCCTGCCAAGGAATAAATCATCCGTCTTTGGTCCGAAGCAATTTTTTTAAAATAAGCAGCACAACCTATACCTAAAACTGCCATATACCCAAAAGCCAGCCGAGGATCCATGGTATTAATTTCCGTAGCAAAGCGTGTTTCTTCTCTCATCCAGTAGAAAGGATAGAAAAGCCACTGCGAGGTATCCCGGGGGAAAAAACGCATATCTTTCCAATTTTCAGGCACAAAGAAGGGAGACTTGAAAATCTTGTTAAAAAAGGGAAATACGGGATTTTGGTAATAAATCCACAACCGGGTCATAAAATATCCATTTGTCAAAAGGAAGCCCAATACACCACCAAAAGCGAACCAACCGAATTGCTTCCATGGACGGTAAGAACCACGTAAATTCAGCAGAAATACAAGGGTAAGCCCCACCACGAAAGGTGCCGCCGTCATTTTCAATCCTGCCGTCATTCCGGCCACCAGTGCCGCAAAGAAGGACAAAGCATATGCTCGGCGTCCTTCCACAAGCCAGCGAAAAAACAAATAGGCCGCTATACTTAATCCTGAAGCCGCCCAAACTTCCCCTGTCGTCATTCCGATTTGGGACAAGAACATGCTACCCGTACATCCCATTGCTACTGCAATGTAGACAAACAACTTGTTTTGTTTACCGGGGAAAAACAGTTGACTTAATTTGTAGATGAAAAATACAAAAATTCCACCCGGCAGTGACCATAAAAACGTTACCAAGCGAGGATAATTATTTAAATATTTTAGCCCTGCATAAAGGGGAATATCCAACAAAGGATTAAAAAAAGTGTGAATCCCCGCCGGCATTACATCCACCCCGAACCGACCGTTAAACAGCGCATACGGGTTGTAAAGATGATAATTTAAAAAATCCCAGTCCACATCTTTACCTAACAGCAAGCCATACCCGCCGCAAACAACCATAAATGCAAGTAACAAACCGCAATTTTTCCACCAATTAATTCCGCTGAAGCAACTACCCACAATGGTTTTCACGTGACGCCACCCATCACGCCACGTGCGCAAATGCGGCACGTGTGCTTTACTGGCTGGTCGAAGCAAAATAGAAAGTTCCTGGTAACGCCAGGCACACTGCCCGGCACGGATTAACATTTCGCTGGCATATTCCATCCCTGGCTGTTTGAGCTGCAACTCTTCGTACTTATCCCGACGAAGTGCGCGCAAGCCACCGTTGCAGTCAAAAACATCTATCCCATGCAAAAAACGTAATAAAAAAGAAAGGGCCGGTGTCCCAAAATAGCGATGCAACCAAGGCATTGCTTCTTTTGAAAGATGCTTGGATAACCGGTTCCCCAGTACCAAATCGGCTTGATCTTGTTGAATTGGAGCGATTAAACGAGGAATTTCATAAAACGGGTACGAGCCATCCGCATCCCCAAAAACTACAATTTTACCGCTAGCCGCTGAAATGCCCCCGTTTACGGCACTGCCGTATCCGCGTTTTTCCACCGGCACCACACGTGCACCCAGCCTAAGCGCCTCCTCGCGGCTACCATCTGTGGAGCCATTATCCGCTACGATAATCTCGTAGGGAATATTTAGCGGGTCACACGCCTTTTTAATTTCGCCGATAACCGCTGCCAAGGACGGCTTCTCGTTTAAACACGGAAGCACTACACTTAGTTCTATCGCTTTGGAAGGATGCTCTTTAGTTTTCATATAGCTTGCCTATTTAGTATATGTTTTTCACCGATAAAAAACAACCTGATTTCCAAAAAACAACGAAAAAGATACAATAATATTATGCTTTTCATGGATTCTCATGCACATCTAAATGATCCGGCCTTTGATACTGACCGCGATTTCTTGCTGACCCACACGCTTCCACAAGCCGGGCTAGTAGGGAGTATCGAAATTGGCTGCGCGCCAAATGAATGGGAACCGGCTTTGGCGTTGGCAGCTGATTATCCCCAGTTGGTGCATGCTGTACTGGGAGTACATCCAGAATACGCACCGCAATATCATCCGGAAGATGCCCCCCGCCTTACACAGTTGATGAAAGACGAGCACGTTGTGGCTTTGGGAGAAATAGGTTTGGACTATACCTGCTTGACCGAAAGTCCCTTGGAAAAACAACACGCGCTCTTTATTCATATGCTGGAACTGGCCAATCAAGTTCAAAAACCTATCGTGTTACACGTTCGGCGAGAAAATGAAGATTATTCCGTTTACCAAGATTGTTTTTCTGCCTTGAAGCACCATTTCAAGGGGAAAACAACAACGGCTTATCCCGGAGTTCTACATTGTTTTTGTGCCCGTTATGAGGAGGCAAAACAAGCACTGGACCAGGGATTTTTATTAGGAATTAATGGCTGCTTCACCTATAAGAAAAATGAATACATTCGGGAGGCTGTTAAAAAAGCAGGCCTTCAACACATCATTCTAGAAACAGACTGTCCCTATCTTTCCCCCCAAGGCAAAAGGGGCGAGCGCAACGATCCTTCCAATATCCCGCTTATTGCTCAATGGACGGCGGATTATTTAAACGTACCCGTAGAAACATTAGCAGAAATAACTACCCAAAATACAAAAAGGTTGTACGGACTACAATAATTTATTATAGTGCTTAGTAACAAAAGAGGGGTGAATTTATGTACCGAACCCGATTTATTATAGGACTTATTCTTATTGGGGTGTCTTTGCATTTTTTTGCAAAGATTACGAGTTCCTTTATCCCTTTCATTCAAGATGCTATTCCACAAGTACAGCAGGGCAAAACGCTGGTAAAGCAGGCCCAAAAAAAGCATCGTCCCGTAGCCAAAAAACGTTCCCTTTGGGAAGAATTTAAATATCAGGCCAAACCTACTTTTGCAACGATAAAAAAAATATCTTCCAAGCAAGTTGAAAATCTTTCGCAACTATCTTCCAAATCAAAATCCAAGTCAGAAGAGCCCGTAATATTACAAATCGTTGATGAAGAAATTCCTTCTTCTATCCAGAATGCTGCTTTGGATGCTAACGTTTCCGCTCAGATTGAAACCATTCTCGCTCAACAACAAGAAAAGAATGCTCAACTAATTACTGAAATCGAAGCGTTATTTGGCCATCATGCTCAACGCGAAGCCATGATTGTCTTAACCAGTGGCGAAAAAAAGAGTTATCAAAATGCACACACTTGCCGTTCACTTAAGCAATTTCTGCAACGACAACAAGATATAGACCGTGTTACGCAGACTAATTTAAACAAAGTTTTTGAACGTTACAAAAGTTCATTTAACTACAAAAGCAAATCTTCTTCCCAAGATTGGAACTCCTTCTATCAGCAAGTAAATAATTTTCGCCGGGCACAGGATTAAAATTCAAGACTTCTCTTTTTGCATTTAAAATGATATGCTAAAAGTCCAAGCAGTATAAAACTAAGACTTCCGGGAGGACGCATCCATGAGAATGATTGATGTAATTATCAAAAAACGCAGTGGTAAAATACTCACGCAAGAAGAATTTGACTTTGTATCCCAAGGGGCCGCAAAAGGAACCCTGCCGGATTATCAATTATCTGCTTTTTTGATGGCTTGTTTTTTAAATCCGCTAAATGACAAAGAAACTGCTATGTTTACTAAAGCAATGGCTCGCTCCGGCTCGCGCTTGGATTTTTCTGCCACACCATTGCCCAAAGTAGACAAACATTCCACCGGTGGCGTGGGTGACGGTATTTCCATGGCACTGGCTCCCTTAGTGGCTTGTGCCGGAGTGGCTGTTCCAATGATGAGTGGCCGCGGGTTGGGGCATACTGGCGGAACACTAGATAAATTAGAATCCATGAAAAATTTTGAAGTCCGTGTCCCTGTAAACCTAATTTATCGCCAAATCAAAAAATTAAATGTTTGCATGTTTGGCCAAACTAAAGACTTAGCGCCGGCTGATAAAAAACTTTATTCTTTGCGTGATGCAACCGGTACGGTGGAAAGCCGTCCCCTCATTGTAGCCAGCATCTTGTCTAAAAAATATGCCGAAGGGGTAGACAGCCTTTTGATGGATGTGAAATATGGCTCCGGGGCATTTATGCAAAAACTAGAAGACAGCCGCAAACTGGCTCGTTCACTAGTTAGCACGGCCAAACTGCTTGGTCTTAAATGCCGTGCCCTCATTACGTACATGGATCAACCGCTGGGCCGCGCTATCGGCAATGCCAATGAGATGTTACAAACGGTACTTATCCTCAAAGGGGATAAAAAATTGGCTCCCGATTTTTATGAACTCCTGCTGGAAGAAGCCGTCAACATGTTGCTCATTAGCGGCAAATACAACGATGCGAAAAAAGCACGGGCACTTTTAGAAGAAAAAATTGAAAATGGGGAAGCGGCCGCTAAATTGCGCGAGATGATTAAATGGCAAGGAGCCAGCCCGCTGGCCGTGGATAATCCTAAGGCCTATTTCAAACCGTCTAAATTAAAATTTGAACTCAAGGCGGATAAAAAGGGCTATGTACAACACATTGACGCCAAAACAGCCGGGATGGCCGGCGTTCTGCTTGGTGCCGGACGCAACACGATGGAAGATCCCATTGATTACGGTGCCGGAATTTGGCTGCATAAAAAATCGGGAGATGCCGTAAAGAAAGGCGACATCATCGCTTCTATTTACGCCAGTGATAAGAAACGCTTGGAAGACGGAGTGGCTCTGTTTAAAAAAGCAGTAAAACTAGCAGCTAAGCGGCCTGCTCCCTACAAAATTGTAAAAGAAATTATAAAATAAATGCTCATACAAAAAACCGGGTTTTCCAAAACCCGGTTTTTTTTACTTTCGATGTTCTGACAATAAAAACTATACTTCTTACTTTAAGCTAATTAAGGTAAGCACGAGTTCAATCTTCCCGTCCTTATAAACTAATTCATGCGGGACTTGTGCCTCCCCTTCACTGTCTGCCGGTGTATACTGGCTATAGAAAAGATCTGCCGTATTGAGCAAGGTAATGGTTTGGGCTGCCTGCGGATAGACTTGTTCCCGCGGATAAATAAGACGTGTTTTAGCCTCTTTTCCCTCGTAAGTAATCGTCAGTCTGTCTCCCTTGATTCGGAAGCTTTCGTATACCCCCGGATCACTCACAAGTAAATTTAAAAATTGGCCGATCCTCCCCCGTATCAAAGCTGTATCTGCATCCGGGAATAAATAACGGTAAGCAATTCCTTGAGGGGTAACTGTTGCTTGCAAGACGCGGTACGAACCGCCCGTCAAAACCGATACATTAAAATCCTCTCCCCCAATTTTTTCCAACCGGAGTACCCCTTCCAGTTCAAAATCCCCCATCCGGCCGATTGCTTTAAAGGCCGCTATTTTATGTCCGCCGGCAAAAAGATCTACTTTTTTGTGTCCGCGCACCTCCGAAGGAATTTGTTTGACCGGGGCCAGGGCACAAGCGGTTAAAAAAAGTATCGTTGAAAATGTTAAAATTTGTTTAAGCATAGCCGTTCTCCTTATTATGATATTATAAATATTATGGAAATTTTTGTCTTGTACGTACTGGGATTTATTTCGGCAGGATTCATCACCGCGCTTTCGCTTGTAGTGTTGCGGCCTTTCCTTTCGCGCTGGCTACTTGATAAACCCGGCGGCTTAAAAAAACATTCCACTGCGATTCCCACGATCGGCGGGATCGGAATATTTATTGGTTTCTTAAGCAGCTTGGTGTTGATTCGGCTCTGCACAAATTTCCCCTCCGGTACGCTGCATAGTTTACGTGGAATTTTACTGGGAGGCCTACTGATTTTTGTCATGGGGCTGGCAGATGATTTCACAAAACCGCGCGGGCTTCCTATTTGGCTAAAATTATGTATGCAGGCAACGGCCACGGCGGCTTTGATTCACTACGGAGTGGTTATTCAGGTATTCCAAAATCCATGGATTTCTTGGCCGCTTACTTTCTTATGGGTTGTAGGACTTACAAACGCATTTAACCTACTAGATATTCAAAACGGCTTATGCGTAACACAAGCCTTAATTTGTACAGCCGGGCTCGTACTCATCACGTTACCCCAGGAATACATTTATGTCAATTTTGCAGCACTGGCACTGGGAGGAGCTTGTCTGGCATTTTGGCCGGTCAATCATTCTAAAACAAAACCTGCCTTTTTAGGAGACAGTGGATCTAATTTACTAGGCTTTTTAATTGCCTCCTTATCCCTGGGGTATGGATACAGCACCCGCTCCAATTGGGGTTTTTTGGCTCCGCTATGGATGTTGGCTGTGCCCCTGTTCGATACAGCTTTTGTAAGTTTAGCTCGACTATTAAAAGGCAAAAATCCACTAAAGGGAAGCGATGATCACGCGGCCTTACGTCTAAAACAAGCCGGCTGGAGTTCCACTAAAATTTTAATTATCTTTGCATTGGCCGGAATAATTTGCAATACAGTTGCCTTTTTACTCACACGTAGCAGCTCGCAAACTGTCCTTTTGATTTTCATTCTCTCTGTAGTTACAGGAGGTTTGTTGACCAGATTTTTGCTTAAACAGGAGCCCAACTCATGATCTACGTAGATACCTTAATCTTAGGTGGGGGTTTGACAGGGCTCAGCACCGCTTATCATTTGCAAAAATTGGGCCGCACCAATTATTTGTTAGTCGAAAAAGAATCCCAACCGGGCGGTCTATGCCGCAGTATTCAAAAAGAGGGATTTACCTTTGACTACTCCGGCCATTTACTACACCTACATACCCCTTATGGTAAGAAGTTAGTGCGAGAACTTTTGGCAAATAATTTACGCCGGGTTCAACGAAATGCCTGGATTTTTACGGGCAATTCTCAAGTTCCGTTTCCGTTTCAAGCGCACTTGTATGCTTTGCCCGAAAAGGAACGTCAACTTTGCGCGCAAGGGCTTCGTCACTTACCCACGAAACTTCCCTCTAATTTTGAAAACTGGTGTTTACAATCGTTTGGAAAAGGAATTTATGAACTCTTCTTCCGCCCGTATAACACCAAGTTATGGGGTGTTTCTCCCAAATATTTAACGTGCGATTGGTGTGGCCCCTTTGTTCCGCGTCCCAGCCGGGCCGCCCTTATGCGGAGTTTAACCCGTAAACCTTCCCGCCCTATCGGTTACAATGCCTGGTTTTATTATCCCCAAAGCGGCGGTTGTGGCGCACTAGTAGAAGCATTGGCAAAACGGGTACTCAATCTGCGAACAAATCTGCGTGTAAGTCAGATAGATTTACACCGAAAAACAGCGCGCGTGGGAAGGAAAATGGTCCAATTTAACCATCTTGTTAATACGTTACCGTTGCCAAATTTTTTGAAGCTACTTAAAAATGAACCCCGGTTATCCCAATTGGCTAACCGTTTGCAAGCAGCTCCCGTACTCGTGTATCAGTTAGCGGTACGCGGAAAAGGTAAAAAATTCAGTTGGATTTATTGCCCGGACCCGCAGGACCCTTTTTTCCGGGTGGGACAGCAAAGTTCTTTTTCCCCGAACAATGCTCCCTCGGATTGCCGCTCTTTTTACGTAGAGCTTCCCGGCACATTACAACCCGGGAAAACCCTGGAAAAACAGATTTGGACCGCGCTTCTACAAAAAGGTATAATAACCAGGTGCGACAAAAAGCTGTTTTCATTTTGGCAAATGATTCCTCACGCCTATGCACGTTATGATAAAAACCGGGCGCGAACCGTCCAAACCATCGCCGATAAACTCGCTGTGCGCGGTTGTTATTTGGCCGGAAGGTATGGAAATTGGGAATATTCCTTTATGGAAACGTCGCTTTTGCAAGGCCGGGAAACGGCCCGAAAATTGGTGTCAACTGAGGTATTATGAAAGTTCTTGTTTTTGGTGGAAGTTTTGACCCCGTTCATAAAGGCCACGTAGCACTCTTACGACGTGCCGTCAAAGTCGTATCGCCCGATATTACTCACATTGTGCCGGCTTATCATTCTCCTTTTAAAGCCAAATCGCCTACGCCTTTCCGCTTGCGTATGAAGATGCTTAAATTGGCGTTCAAAGGTTGCGCCAAAAATATGATTTTTGATGACTACGAGCTGCAACAAGGCGGAAAAACGTATACTTATCAACTGGTGCAATATCTAAAAAAACGCTACAAAAATCCGGAAATTTATTTGCTGGTCGGCACCGATTGCCTAAATGATTTACATAATTGGAAGAATCCTCAATATATTTTTGAAAATGCCGTTGTCGTTGCCGGAAAACGAAAAGGATATAATGAAAATCCTGCGGCTTTTCCACATGTATTTTTACCGGGATTTTTCCCAAAGCTTTCTTCCAGCCGGGTGCGTGCGCACATTTTAGCTTGCGGCGATATACCGGACACAGTTCCGGCGGTTATTGCTCCCATCATCAGGCAAAATAAACTCTACGGGCTAGCTATCCACGATTGGTTGAAAAGCCACCTGAAAATTAACCGCTATTTACATTCCAAAAATGTAGCCGAATTGGCCGCGGCATTAAGTGATATCTATAACGTCAACGTGGAAACCGCTGTGCGGGCAGGTATTTTGCATGATGCGGGAAAAGGATTTTCGGGCCCGGAACTGATTGAGTTTTGCCACAAACACAAAATTAAAGTACCGTTTTTTGAAGATATTTGCCGCCAAGAACCCAGTTTATTACACAGTTATGTTTCAGCTTGGTTAGCCAAACATGAGTTTGACGTAAAAGACAAGGAAGTATTAAACGCCATCGCCGAGCATACCTTGGGCAGCTTACACATGAGTGTACTGTCTAAAATGCTTTTCGTGGCAGATATTTCTTCTAAAGACCGCAAATATAAAGATGCGTTTGTCATTCGCAACTTGGCGTTGCAGGATTTGGATAGTGCCCTTTTATACGCTGCCAACCGAAAATTGCTTTTTACCATTGATTCGCAAAAGTGGCTTTGTCCTTTAGGGATTGATTTATGGAATCACCTCATCAAGCAAGCAAATTAATGGGTCGGCTGCTGCTGGCCGGCATGCTTTTGTTATTGGGAGCGACCTATATTACCCAATATACTTCCCACATGGTCCAAAAGCTGGCTACCCGGTCTGAAGAAAACATCCAGATTGTATTGCGTACCAAACCGGGCATGTTAATCTCGTATACACCGGCAACACTAAAAGGTCACATCACGTTAGAGGATGTCCCTTGCAAAACAAAGAAAACAAACTGCTCCTCTACTTCCGTTCTTAAATTTTTTACTCCCCGGGAAACCCGTTACACCCAATTTTGGGATAATTTTAAGCAGGGCCTTTCTTCCTGGCGTTACAATCCTTTGTTAGTGGCCCAACTTGCTTGGAGCTATTTAACCGCTTGGCATGAAAGACGTACTAACTTATCCCCGGCAGAATTTACCCTTTTAGCTTTGGAAATGATGAAATTAGAACCGAGCGATTTTACCATCAAACTTCCCCCTCCTCCCAAAAAACGAGGAAAATTTAAAGAAACACCTGCTCCAACCGGAGTTCCCGATATCCCGGACAAAGCTCCTTTGGCTGTGCAAGATCGACCGCTTATTTTGGAAATTTTTAATGCTTCCGGTAAAAAAGGAATCGCGCAAGAGCTTACCCAATACTTACGTGCGCAAAATGAGAAAGGATTATTGCGCGTGGATGTGTTTCAGTATGAAAATTATCCCTCTATTGAAGAAAATTCTTGGTTAGAGGATTATTCCGGCCGCTTGGCAGATGTTAAAAAGTTAGGACATACGCTCGGTATCAATTCGGAAATTAGAGCCGGCGCGACCCCCAACGTCATGTGTGATACACGCATTATCATTGGGAAAGATTTTGCGCTTCCCTTATAATTCTCCTATAAATCTTTAAAAAATGGTAAACTAAAGGGTAGATGTTCCAAGTGCAAGAGGTACTGTAATGAATACAAAAGAATTGGTTTGTTTGGCAGCACGGCTGGCTGATGAGAAAAAAGCCGAAAATATTAAAGTCATTGATTTGTGCGGTTTGTCATCTCTGTGCGATTATGTCCTCATTGTTACGGCCAATTCAAAACCTCATTTAGATGCGGTAGAAGAAGAAATCAGCAAAAAGCTAAAGGAGCAAGGCTACTATAAACTGAACCGCGACGGCGGAGAAAGCAACCTCTGGCGGGTAAGCGATTATGGCGGGTTCTTAGCTCACATTATGACGCAGGAAGCACGCGATTTTTACGCACTGGAAAAGATTTTTAGTTTTGGTAAAGAAGTTGACTTCAAAAAACCGGTCAAAAAAACCGTTAAGAAAACAACCCCCAAAAAGAAAGTTTCTACAACAAAAACTCAGAAAAAAACAACTTCTAAGAAAACAACAAAAGTAAAAGCGGTTGTTAAAAAAACAACTTCTAAAAAAACGACCAAAACAACAAAAACAACTCTCAAAAAGAAAACGGCTAAAAAAGCCGTCAAGAAATAAGCCTCATGTTAGAACAACTTAAAAAAAATATATTTATTAAATTAACTAGTTCGGACTACTTTAAAGGAGCACAACTGCCCCCGGTAGAGTTTTCCGCCGCGCCGGCCCATACAGGGGCAGATTTGTCGCTTAACTGGGCGATGGCAGCCGCTAAAACAATGCGTCGCGCCCCGTTACAAATTGCCCAAGAAGCGTGCAAAGTCTTGCGTGAAATTACATTTATCAGCGAGGCAGAAGCCGTAGCCCCTGGTTTTATCAATTTGAAATTAGATGATGCTTTTATCATAAAGATGGCTTCTGACCGGCGTATCAAAGATAGCCAAAACGAATCGGGCACCCATCCTATCTTAATTGAATTTGTATCTGCAAACCCCACCGGGCCGCTACATGTAGCCAGCGGCCGCGGAGCCAGCTTGGGTGACAGTTTGGTAAAAATCCATCGTGCATTGGGATACGCCTGCGACAGTGAATACTACGTCAATGATGCCGGCAATCAAGCCGAACTGTTGGCCGTCAGCGTCAAAGCACGCAAAGAAGGAAAGGAACCCCCCGAAAATGGGTATCACGGTTCTTACTTAATTGATTTGGCTAAACGTATGCCGGCTGATTTGCCCGAAGAACAATATGGCCGCTGGGCAATGGAAGAATTGATCAAAACCCAGCAGCAAGACATGAAAGATTTTCATGTAGATTTCACGCGTTGGTTCCGCGAGTCGGACTTACACAAGGAACAAGCTCCCAAAAAGGCCTTGGAAACGTTAACGCAACAGGGATATACCTACGAAAAAGAAGGCGCCGTTTGGTTTGGTTCCACCAAAGACAACGAAGCCCAAGATGACAAAGACCGCGTGCTCGTGCGTAAAGATGGGCGGCCTACCTATTTCTTAGCAGATATCGCTTATCATAAAAATAAATACGACCGTGGGTACACCACGCTTGTAGATATTTTAGGGGCGGATCACCACGGGTATGTACCCCGTATGAAAGCAGCTGTCCATGCGTTGGGACACGCAGAAAATTCCTTCGTACCGATCATCCACCAACTGGTACATTTAACCGAACATGGCGAACAAGTGAAGATGTCTAAACGCGCCGGACGGTTTATTACTTTGCGCGAACTCATGGATGAGGTAGGTACTGACGTTTGTCGTTTCTTCTTTGCTAGCCGCACTCCCAATGCACACATGCTTTTTGATATGGATTTAGCAAAAAAACGTACGAACGAAAATCCCGTTTTTTACGTACAGTACGTACATGCGCGCATTCATTCTATTTTTAAAGCAGCGGCCGAAAAAGGAATTACCGAATATCCCGGTGTCAGCACAAAGCTAGAGCCCCAAGAAAGAGCCCTACTGTTGAAGTTGATCTGGTTCAAACAAATTCTACGCAATTGTGTGTCAGATTTAAGTCCGCATCATTTGACCACCTATTTGGTAGAGTTAGCCGGTCTTTTCCACGCTTTTTATGATACTTGCCGCGTGCTGGATGAAAATAATTTGGAACAAACCAAGTCGCGCTTGTTTATCTGCCAACGGGTGGCAGAACGAATCAAAAAAGGGTTGGAGTTTATCGGTGTTAGCGCACCGGAAGAGATGTAAAACATCTTGTTCTTTGCGCATTCCAAAATCTCTTTTCCCTTTTGGAAAAAGAGATTTTTTGTATATTTGTATGTGTTCAGGAGCCATTATGAAAAAACTTACTTTTTTATTCACTTTCTTCTTCCTATTTCCTTGGGGGCTGGCAGCCGCCAGTTTAAGCCAGGCAGAAACAGATTACCAAAAAAATGATTTTGCCTCGGCAAAAAAGCAATACGAACAACTAATTCCCCAATCCACCGGACCGGAAAAATATCAATCCCAATTGCGGCTGGTCGCGTGTGAATACCATCTAGGTGAGTTTTTAAATGCAGCGAAGGCTATCTACGGTTATGAGTTGCCCACACAAGCCATCTGGAAGGCACGCTTCCTACTTTACCGTATTTACCTAGCTCAGCAGGTAATGAACCGATACAACCAAATTTTAAATGAACATGAAATTAGCACTCCCCAAGCAGCAGAAGATGTATCTACCTGGACACGACCCCAATGGATGCAGCAAATTGACCGCGATTATCGCCAACTTTGGGATTTGCGCACCCAATTAATGAATGCCCCTATCGAACAGGAAAATCTCATTTTAACTTTGAAGGATACGGATACGCGTCGCATTCCTACGTTATTCGATTTCACCGTACAAAATTGGATAAATTTTTTGGACCAAGTGGGTAGGGAATTTCAACCAGCACCCTTGGCTAAGGAAGATAATTTTCGCTTCTTAAATGGAACGACGCGCCTCAAAGAAGGCCGCCAAAAGGATGCTCTTGCCTTGCATGCACAAATTTTGAAAGAAGCCTTTTTGCTCACGGGAACAAACCGTGCCAATGCCCGCGTCTTCTGGCAAACAGATTTTATCTTGCTTCCGTTTGAACATCAAGGTGATTTCGTGCAAAACGATAGCCAGCAAGCACTTCAATACGCCACAACACAGCTTCATCTGCTTAGTCAATTTGATACTCCCAAAATTCCCTTCTGGAAAAAATTTACGACCTCTACCCCAACCGAAGATACCACTTATGCACGCGGTTACACGCTGTGGAAAACAGCCAATTTATTAAATCAACATCAACAAGCCCCCCAAGCTCTTGCGGTGTGCCAGTATGCAACTTCCCTGCCGGCCTCTTACTTTACCCAATCCTGTGCGCAATTAGCCGCGGATATTACCCGTGTTACTTTTACGCCCTCCTTGCCGGATGATGCCATCAACCGCAACGCCCCTACAATTACTTTTTCTGGTAAAAACTTACACGCACTTTATGCCCGTGTTTATACAACTTCATTCGAAGAACTACTTTCGTTTTATCAAAAAAACAATCCAAAAAGTGCTGTGCACGATTGGAGTTCTGTCTTTCTGGCTCCCAATCAAGATAATTTAAAAAACTTTCTCAAACGTACTCCCATTCATACGCTCACGCAATCCGTAACGTATGAAGAAGTTGCAAAAGGGCAACAAGGCACTTTATCTTTACCGGCTCTTAAACCAGGGTTATATGTGGTTTTATTGTCCGCCCAAAAAGATTTTGATGCTGACAAATCTCCTCTTCAAGCAGTTTTGTTAAATGCTACCGATTTGGCCCTGTTTGCTACGGCCGCAATAGAAGGAGATCCTGCTGATTTTACTGCTTTACGAAATACTCCCGATAAAAAACTTCAGCCCAATCTCTTTCACTTATATGCGGTTAATTTAGCAACCGGTCTTCCCGTACCGCAATTACCGCTGGAAATGATCACCCAGTGGGAGGGGACCCGCCAAACCGCCCAAACAGATTCCAACGGCGTTTTATCTTTGGCACGCGCCATTACTGTTTCAACCAACAGAGGCCGAAATAATTCTTACCAACTTAATGCGCTCGGCCGTCAAAAAGATTCCTTGGCTTATACAAGCACGCTATACTTTTCGTTTTACAACCCGGACCCTGTTTATTTAGTTGCTCAAACAGACCGTCCCATTTACCGCCCGGGCCAAAAAGTACACCTGGCTGTTCAAGGTTTTGAACGGCGCGTACGCGGCTGGCAAACGCTCGGAGGAGAGTCTGTTGAATTTAAAGTGCGCGACTCCAACTGGAAGAATATTTTCTCTACAAAAATAGCTCTCAACTCCATGGGAACTGGGCAAGTCTCTTTTTCTCTACCGCAAGAAACTTTATTAGGAAATTATACTGCTGAAATTTCACTTCCTTCCAATGGACATACGTATTCAACTTCCCATTCCTTCCGTGTGGAAGAATTTAAACGCCCGGATTATGAAGTCACGTTAAATGAACCCGAAAAAGCATTGGAATACCAAAAAGCAACTCATCTAACGGGCCAAGCTAACTATTATTTTGGAGCACCACTCTCCCAAGCCAAAGTAGTTTACACCCTAAGCCGCCAGGCTTATGTCCCCCCCTTTTACTGGTGGTGGACTCGTTGGGTGCGCGTGCAGGAAGAAACCCTCTTACAAGGAGAAACCAAGACCGATGAGAACGGAAAATTTTCTATTCCATTCACGCCAACACGCGCGGAAGAAGATGAAGAATTTACGCAATTTGTGCTAAAAGCAGAAGTATATGATGAAAGCGGGCGACCTATCGAAACTTCCCGAACTTCCACGGTCAGTGCACATCCTCACTTGTTTAAGGTGGACTTTGCACAAGGTTTTTATGACGCAAACACGCAAACGGTGTTAGCAAAAGTAGATTTAACGGACGCAGAAGGAAAATCTACTACGGGTCAAATTCACATAAAAGCGTTGCAACTGGTAAACCAAACACCGCAAAAGCCGTCGGAAAATCCGTGTTCTTTCCACTATTGTAGGAACCAGGCCTATTCTTTGGAGCAAATGTATCAAAAAACTCCCGTTCAAACAACAGCGTTTGAGAAAAATATTTCCTTTAATACGCCGGGTGCCCAAGAAATTCTTTTACCCTCATTGCCTGAAGGCGTATACCGCTTAGAATTAACCAGTGCAAAAGCAGCCCCCCAACAAATGATTTTTATCGTAGCAGGTGCTTCCTCCAAGCTACTGCTTCCGGATATTACCCTGGCCCAACACACGACGTATTATCCCGGTGAAAAAATGCGCATATTATTGGGAGCTGCAAACTTACAAGGTTCCAAACGAGTAGAGCTTTATCAAGCTAATGCATTTTTAATTCACAAAGCGCTTTTAGCCGGGGGTACCACCGTTTTTGAGTTCCCATTAACCCAAGCAATGCGTGGAGGTTTATCTTTACGTTGGTTTGGAGCCAGCAACTACACCTTCCACTCAGGAACAGCTTCTGTAGAAATCCCGTTTGATGACAAAAAACTCACCGTTAAAACGGAAGTTCCTACCGAGTTAAAACCGGGAGCAAACGCCAATTGGAAAATTACAGCCCGTGATGCTTCCGGGTCCGCCGTAAACGGACAAGTCAGTGCAACCGTATATGACCAATCCTTGGATTACTACGTTAAAAATGTACCCACGTTGCAGTTTTCAAATTTGTATACGCAGAAAAACGGAACTCCTTCTTCGGTACAAAGCAATATCCCCGGTTTTATACGCGGATTGGGAGGTCCCTCTTCGCAAGTGAAACAAACCTTCTCTTTAGCTGCGCTTCCTTTTATTAATTTGTCATTCCATGCACGTCCTTACTTAAGCAAAGGAATGCGTAGGGCAATGAATGGAGGCACTGGAGGAGTTGCCAGGGCCATGATGTCGGCAAAATCCATGGATTTTGCTGCGGCCGATGGAGCCGTACAATCTCTTGCCATGGAAGAAAGCGTAGAAGCGGAAGAAACTGCAAACACAAGAAATATGAAACTGTCCGCGGATGATGACTCTACCAATAGTGCCATTCGGACAGACTTTGCCGAAACAGCCTATTTTAATGCAGCCGTGCCGCTTAAAAACGGCCAAGCACAACTGCAATTTACGTTGCCGCAAAGTTTAACTACATGGAACATCTTTGGCTATGTACTTACGCGCACGGCCGACTTTGGCGCTTTTACGGCCCAAACACTGACTCGCAAAGACTTTATGCTCCGCCTCACGCTTCCACGTTTTTATCGGGAAGGAGATAAAGGGGTCCTCCAAGCTGCCGTAACCAACCAAACGAAACGATCCCTCACTACGCAAGTTACCCTCAACATCACGCAGGAAAAAACAAATGTCCTTCGGGCTTGGGGCGTGCAAACTCCGGTTCAAACAATAACGGTACCTGCCAACAGCACGCGGTTTGTAACGTGGGAAATTACCGCTCCGCAAGCGCCTGATTTGTACCAAATTACGGCTGTAGCAAGAAGTGGAAAAGACAGCGATGGAGAACAGAAAGAACTCCCCGTCCTCCCGGCAAAACAACGGTTGTTGGCTTCTGCTCATGTAGCGCTAAAGAATGGAACCAATACCCTAAAACTAACGGAACTTCAAAACGTTCCAACGGAAGAAGTGGAATTGACCACCCTCACGCTAAATCCCAGTTTGGCGTTGTCCGTGCTTCAGTCCTTGCCGAACATATTGTCTAATCCACACCAAAATTTGGTTTCTTCTCTCAACCGTTACGTGCCTTTGGCGGTTGTACACCAATTTTATACCACGTATCCGCAACTGAAAGAAGCCGTTAAAAAATTACCCAAACGCACAGGGAGAACCGCTTCTTGGAATGAAACAAATCCGTTGCGTTTGGAACTTCTATCCCAGACCCCTTGGTTACTTCAAGCCCAAGGACGTCAAGAGCAGCAAGCTAATCTTATCAGCTTATTTGATGATAAAATCGTAGCAACGTATTTAGCCAAGGAGTTAAAAACAATTGCTAAATTCCAAAATGCCAGCGGAGCATTCACCTGGTTTGCCGGCGGCCCTGATGATGAATATTTAACCTTGTATGCACTGGAGGCGTTTGCCCAAGCTCAGGCTTATCAAGCAGAAGTTCCCCAAGCCGCGGCTCAAAAAGCCTTCCGGTTTATTTATCCCAAAATTGAAGCTCAATTAAAACAAGATAAAGAAGGGTCTGTTTCGACGGTTGCTTACGCCTTATATGCAGCCTATACTCTATCGGGATTTCCACCCACATGGCCTTCGTATAATACAGCAAAAACTTACTTAAAACGTTGGGTAGATTATGCCGATCAATACGCTAAATTTATGACCCCACTAGGCCAAATTTATGCGGCGGCTATTTATCACCGTTTGGGAGATGATGTAAAAGCAAACCGGTATTTGGATTTAGTTCTCTCCCGCTTGAAAGAAGATCCCCTTACTGGTGCTTATTTTGCTCCCGAGCCGCAAAGCTGGATTTGGTATAACGACACGTTGACTACCCAAACCGTTACTTTGCGAACCTTGTTGGAAGTTCGTCCGCAAGCTCCTCAGATAGATACGATGACCCAGTGGCTTTTGTTTAATCGCCAGGTAAACGATTGGAGCGACAGCAAAGCTGCTGCCCAAGCCGTGTTTACTTTGTTGGACGTGATGAAAGCGAAAGGCGCTCTTTCTGCTCCCACCAAATATGCGGTGCAATGGGGACACATACAGAAAAATCTATCGTTTGAACCCATGGATTGGACCGAAGATTTGCAATTTGTACAAACGGGAAGTCAAATTACTCCCCAAGTCTATCAAGCTCAAATCACCAAGGAAGGGAAAATAACCGATTTTGCCTCGCTCAATGCCATTTACCGTGCGAGTGAAGTGGAGGCTTCTCCCGCTGGAGTGATAAACGTGGAACGCCGCTATTTCCGCCGTAAAAAGGAAGGAAATCAAATTAAACTTCTACCCTTGGAAAAGGGAGAAACTTTGCAGGTGGGTGATGAACTGGAAGTGCACCTTACGCTCACCACGAACAGTGCTTTCGAATACGTTCTTGTGAAAGATCCTAAACCGGCCGGATTTGAAAGTACGGAATTAATCAGCGGATGGAATTGGCAGCCCGTCAGTTTTTACCGGGAAGTGCGCGATAGTAGTACCAACTTCTTTATAAATTGGTTGCCTAACGGCACGGTCACCTTCCGGTACGTATTGCGCCCTACACTGAGCGGTAAATTCCAAGCGGCTGCCGCGCAAGCGCAGTCCATGTATGCTCCTGAGTATGGCGCTCATAGCGCAAGTACCCTTTTACCCGTTGTTAAATAACTAATGGAGACTGCTTTTTCTTCCCGGAGAATTCAACCTCCGGGAAGAAGAATAAAAACGTGTAAAATTTCAGCTAGAATATACTATAATGGAGTTAAATCTATCTAGGAGAGCAGACCCTATGTCCAATGATCTAGAAGTAATTAGCCCGTTAGCAGGTACGGTTGTCCCTTTAGAGAAAGTCCCTGATCCCGTTTTTAGCGAGCATATGCTGGGAGATGGTTTAGCTATTCTTCCCACAAACGGCCAACTGTTTTCTCCGGTAGATGGAACCATTGCCAATTTAAATAAAGCATTACACGCCATTGTCATTCGTACAGATAAAGCCGAAATTTTGGTACACGTAGGGTTAGAAACAGTGGCCCTAAAAGGAGAAGGATTCCGCGCTTTTATCCACGAAGGGGACAAAGTCCAAAAAGGGCAAAAACTTCTCGAATTTGATTTAGCAATTTTGACAAAAAAAGCAGCCAGTCCACTCGTTCTAGTGGTAGTTACTTCTCCTACCGATGCACAAGTTTTGGATAAAATTTCTGGTGAAGTACAAACGGGAACTCCCCTCTACAAAACACGTTTTCACGATGCAGAGCAAGCGGTCCGAACGGACCCTGCCCGCTTTACGGAATCTTCGCCCATTGAATTACTAAATCCAAACGGTTTGCATGCGCGGCCGGCCGCTGTTTTGGCGCGATTGGCCGAGCAATATCCGCACGACATTATAGTTTGCCGGGGCACGCAAACGGCCAATGCTAAAAGTATCGTGGGGCTGATGGGTCTTTCGTTAGCGGCACATGATACCGTTGTTCTTCGTGTCTACGGTCCACAGGTAGAAGCAGACACCATGTTAATCAAGTTACAACAGGCTTTTCAAAGTGGACTGGGAGAAGACACTTTAGCTGCCCAGCCGGAACCAACGTCCGACACACCTACCCCCGCACGTCCGCTTCCTCACCAAGTGAAGGGGCTGTCTGCCTGCGGAGGGCTGGCCAGTGGACCCTGTTATGTGCTAGCTGTCAAAACTTTTTCTTTTGAAGAAAATGCGGCGGACCCCCAAGAAGAAAGTGCGGCTTTAGAACATGCTTTACAAACACTGGCCGAGCAAATGGAAAAACAAATCGCCACGGAAAAACACGCGGAATCCAGGGATATTTTAAATGCCCACTTGCTACTTCTGCGCGATCCGCTGTTGGCAGATACCACCCGAAAAACGATTTCTCAAGGCAAAACAGCCGCTTTTGCATTTAATACGGCCATTCGCCAAAGTATTGATATCCTCAAAAAAACTAAAAACCGTTTTTTGATGGAACGCATTGCCGATTTAAAAGACGTACGCCGGGAAGTGCTTTGCCAGCTTACCGGGCAACAACATCACCTACCCGAAATTGATTCCGGCAGTATTGTCGTGGCAGAAGATTTATTACCCTCTGATGTGGCAGAACTACCACAACACGTTGCTGGCGTTCTGCTGGCTCACGGCTCTCCCACGGCTCATGCCGGTATTTTGTTGCGTAACCGCAATATTCCATCCATCGTTCAAACCGGTACAGAGGTATTATCAATCCCGCCGGGAACGCCTTTACTACTTAATGCAGATGAAGCTATTGTACAAATTGCTCCCTCTAAAGAAGAGCAACAGGCGTTTGAAAAACGCCGGCAACAATCTGATGCTGAAAATGCCCAAGCCTTTGAAGATGCACAAAAACCCGCTCTTACTCAAGATGGTATTTCCATTCTGGTGGAAGGCAATGTGTCAAATGCTTCCGAATCTGCCAAGGCAAAACTGTCCGGTGCGGATGGATTGGGATTAGTACGTACCGAATTTTTATTTCAGAACCGGGCCATCGCTCCTTCTGAAGAGGAACAACTGGCCAGTTACCAAGCCATTTTGGATGCTTCCCGAGGGACGGTTACCTTCCGGACGATGGATGCCGGAGGTGATAAACCCGTACCTTTCGTAAATATTCCCCCGGAGGAAAACCCCATTGTAGGAATCCGGGGAGTACGCGCCTTTAAGCAAAATGAAACTTTTTTCCGCACGCAGTTGCGGGCACTTTTGCGAGTAAAGCCCTTAAGCCGAGTGCGGCTGATGCTGCCCATGATTTCTTTTGTGGAAGAACTTCGTGATTTTAAACAAGTAATACAAAAGGAAAAACAAGCATTAGGGATTACAGATTCTGTGCAAGTGGGTATTATGATTGAGGTCCCGGCAGCAGCATTAACATCCGCTTGTTTGGCACAGGAAGCTGATTTCTTCTCTATCGGCACAAACGATTTGACACAATATACCTTAGCCATCGACCGGGGGCACAAACAACTCAGTCCCCTGGCTGATCCGTTACATCCTGGGGTGTTGAAACTCATTAACTACACCACGCAGGGAGCTCAAACGGTAAAAAAACCGGTGGCTGTTTGCGGCGCTGTGGCCGGAGATCCCATCGCGGTACCCTTGCTAATTGGCTTAGGAGTAACTGAACTTGCCGTCGGCTCCGGAGCAGTGGCTCGTATCAAAGCTTTGGTACGCAGATTAAACGCTGCAGATTGCCGTCGTCTAGCGGAAGAAGCTATGCAATTGCCCGGCGCAGCGGAGGTACGCGCCCGGGTAGAACAATTTTTAAAAAAATAACGGAGGCCTTATGCAAAGCTTAAAACAAATCTGTAACACCGTAGGAAACGGGCTTGTTCAACTCGGCAAAGCCCTCATGCTTCCCATCGCCGTACTTCCCATCGCCGGGTTACTTTTACGATTAGGACAGCCGGACCTGCTTAATATTGCGTTTATTTCTCAAGCCGGCGGGGCCGTGTTTAATAACCTGCCGCTCATCTTTGCTATCGGCGTAGCTATTGGATTTGCACACGAAAATCACGGAGCTGCGGCACTGGCCTCTTTTATCGGATACGTTATTATGACCTCCGCTTTAGAAGCCCTAGACAAATCGATCAATATGGGTGTACTGGGCGGTATCATTATCGGTGTTATTGCCGGGGTATTATATAATCATTACAAAAGCATCAAACTTCCCCCCTATCTAGCCTTTTTCGGCGGACGCCGTTTTGTTCCGATTATTACTGGGGCCGCAGCTTTGTTTGTAGCTGGGCTGGCGTACTTTATTTGGCCGCCTATCGGTCGTGCGATTAACACATTTGGGCAATGGACCATTGAGTCCGGCAATATTGGTTTATTTTTCTATGGTCTTGCCAACCGCTTACTCATTCCGTTGGGATTACACCACATTTTAAATAATTTAGTTTGGTTTCAATTTGGGGATTTTGCCACCTTGCAAAACGGTGTAGAAACCGTAGTGCACGGAGATTTGACTCGTTTTTTTGCACAAGATCCTTCTGCAGGCGCTTTTATGGCGGGCTTTTTCCCGATCATGATGTTCGGCTTACCGGCGGCTTGTTTAGCTATGATTAAAACCGCTCACACAGCACGACGAAAAGCTACTGCCGGGCTTCTGCTCTCCATGGCACTCACTTCGTTCTTAACAGGTATTACAGAACCCATTGAATTCGCGTTTATGTTCTTGGCATTCCCGCTGTACATCCTGCACGCAATACTGACGGGATTATCCCTTGTCATTATGAACGTACTGCACGTCAAACTAGGGTTTACGTTCTCTGCCGGACTTTTTGACTATCTGCTTAGCTATGGGCTAGGAGATCATCCTTTACTACTGATCCCGGTTGGCATTGCGTACGGATTAATTTATTATATTGTATTCTATGTAGCAATTACACGTTGGGACTTGAAAACTCCCGGTCGGGAAGATACCCCTGCTACTGCTGCTCCCGAAGCCCCCGCCCAAGCACCTTCCCCAGCGCAGGCAGATGTTTCCGACAAAGGAACTGCTCGCGGAAGAACTTACTTACAAGCATTGGGTGGTAAAGAAAATATTAAAACACTGGGAGCTTGTGCTACTCGTTTGCGTGTAGAAGTAAACGATGCTTCCAAGGTGGATGAAGCTGCTTTGAAACAGGCTGGCGCACGAGGTGTAATTAAAACAGCTTCGGGCATGGTACAAGTAGTGATCGGCCCAGAAGTAGAGCTTCTGTTGGACGAAATAAGGAATTACCTCTCTTAGGAGATTACACATGCGTTTACTTATTACACAACAAGATTTAGGAAATTGGGCGGCCAATTACATTTGCCAAAAGATTCATGCGTTTGAGCCGTCCAGTCAAAAGCCCTTTGTATTAGGACTTCCAACGGGAGGGACGGTGGAAGGGATGTATGCCCATTTGTGTCAACTGCACCAACAGGGGCAGCTGGATTTTTCACACATATGCACTTTCAATATGGATGAATATGCCGGGCTATCTGCTGAAAACCCCCATAGCTATCACTTCTACATGAAACATCATTTGTTTGACGGTATTAATCTCCCCCCCTCTCAACGTCATATCCTAAACGGACAAGCCGCTGATTTACAAGCAGAATGTGCCGCCTACGAACAGGCTATTGCCGCTGTGGGTGGAATTCATCTGTTTTTAGGTGGTGTGGGCCGCAACGGACATATTGCTTTTAATGAACCCGGCTCCTCCTTTTCTTCGCGCACCCGTCCGGTAACCTTGGAAGAAAATACACGTCAAGCCAATGCTCGTTTTTTTGATGGGGATGTTTCCCAAGTTCCGACTCATGCTCTTTCGGTAGGAATTGGTACGGTACTGGATGCAAAAGAAATTTTATTTTTAGCTTCGGGAGAAGCTAAAGCACAAGCTGTAGCACGGCTTGCCTTGGGAGGAATCACCCCCAACTGGCCAATTACCGCTTTAAAAACACATGCCAACGCTACTTTACTGGTAGATCGGGCGGCAGCTTCTGCATTACCAGAAGCGTTGCAAACGCAGATTCAACATCAATTTGAGGACAAAACGGACCCGGCTGTAATTACGCTATAGGGAGTTTATGAACACATTTTTATTGGAAAATATCCGCTTGTATACGCCCCAACCTAAGCAAGCAAATGCTCTATTTGTTAAGGACGGAAAAATAGAGGCCATTTATTCTACTTCGCATCGTCCCCTAGGGACAACGGATATTCCCATAATAGATGGACTCCAAGCCTATGCTATTCCGGGACTGATTGATTTACATATTCACGGCTTTGCCGGATATGGGCCCGAATTAGGGACGCCCGAAGCACTACTTGCCATGTCAGCTGCTTTGGCTAGGCAGGGTGTTAGTGCCTTCTGTCCAACGCTTTATTGTGCTCAACCGCAAGCAATGAAAAAATTATTGCAGGCGATTGCTCCCGCTTTTGGGAAAGAAACCGGTGCACGTATCTTGGGCTTTCATTTGGAAGGTCCGTTTATTTCTCCGGCAAAACCGGGTGTTATGAAACCACAGGACATCGCCCCGGCGGATGTAAATGTTTTAGCTGAACTGTATCAAGCGGCTCAAGGGCATATCTCCTCCATGACCTTAGCCCCGGAATTACCAAACATTAAGCCCGTGATTGAATTTTGTCAGCAACATCATATCGTTTTGCAAGGGGGCCATACCAACGCTACGTATGAGGAATTTTTGGAGGGAACAAAGCTGGGCATTACCCACGCCACGCATTTGTTTAATGCTATGAGTCCCTTTTTGCAACGAGCGCCCGGTGCTTCCGGAGCGGTGCTAATGACTCCGGAAATTTCGTGCGAAATTATCGCTGATGGAGTACATGTTCACCCGGCTTTAGTTCATTTTTTAGGCCATGTCAAACCGGAAAACAAAGTGGTACTGGTTACTGATGCTCTCCTCCCGACCGGAAAGGAAAAGGGCCCTTTCTACGCAAACGGAGAAGAAGTAATTTTTGACGGTGGCGTATGGAAACGAAAAGCCGATGGGGTCATTGCAGGCTCTGCCTTAACGATGGCACGCGGCTTGAAAAATTTAGTGGATTTTGGCTACTCGTTATCGCAGGCTGTGCGCTGCGCCAGTACCAATCCGGCACAGGTAATCGGCTTAACTAATGCAGGGAATTTGGAGATTGGTTCCCCGGCGGATATTACATTACTAAATAATCATTTTGAACCGGTAAAAACATTTATCGGTGGGAAAATAGTTATTTGATTTCCTGCTTACTTTACCAATCTCAACTGACACAAAGGCTTTTATCTTTCAGACAAAAAAAACGGGTGATATTTAAATCACCCGTTTTTGGTTAACTATACAAATTTATTCTGTAAAACAACTACCTGCTTTGCTTTTATTCCGCCCAATCGCTACCGAAAACATAAATCCGGGCAGTAATGTGGAAGTGGTGAGTGTAATTTGAGGGCTTCCCAATTGCTTAAAAATTTCTAAAGCCGCGCCAAAGAATTGAGGTTTTCCCTTCACACAACGCACATCAAAACTGTTAATAGAAAGCCCCGTTCCTAACAATTTAACAAGCGCCTCTTTTTGCGTCCAAAGAGAGGTTAAAAATTCATCCCCTTGCCCGGTCAACTCATCTGGATGGAAAAAACCTGTTTTCCACGCTTCTATGCGGTGTTCGATCTTTTCCAAATCAATGCCCATAAAATCCGCTTGTGAATCAATCGCCGCGACAGCAAATCCATGGCTGTGCGTAATGCTAAATGCCCCCGACCAATTTTGTCCGTCCACCCGGACCTGCGGTTTTCCTTCGGGTTGAGGCAATACTTCTATCTGTTTGAAATCTTTTTTACCCGTTTGAACCAGGATAAGCCGCTTTAACGCCAAACGGCCCCCCAGCCATTCGGTGCGTCGCTTAGGAACACGTAACGTTTGATAATACGTTTGTTCCGCTTGCGTAAGCACCTCAAAACTGGAGGGCAGTTTATTTAAATCAACTACTTCCAATTGAACCGTCATTTACTGAGTTACTGTCCAATTGCCTGGTATCCGTGAATTTCCGTCCACACGTTGCCTTGGTCGTCAAACACATACGCATCGTGTAACGTTTTGCCATCTACGGTATTTCCGCGGTTAACCCCGTACAAATATAACTTGGCTGGCGGAATTTCGCGTTTAAATACGGCAATCTCCGCAATTCCGTCCGGAAGCGTCATCTTGCGTTCCACTGTCATATCTTGGAATCCACAGCATTGGAATGCCGCTTCAATCAGCATCGGGTTGGCCAAAAGCGTGCGCGGTGCGTCCTGCCATTGTGGGCGCGGTGTGGTGTTGTAAACAGCTAAAGAAGCATGTTTATCTACACGTAAAATACCGCCTAACACCTGGAAGGAAGGCCCGTGGAAATACTTTTGATAAATTTCTTCCGCAGTGACTATCGGAGCAGCCGTCAGGCCCGTCATTGCTTCTGCCTTGACGTTGTTCCAGGTAGAAACAAAACCGTTTTCTAACGCTTTAGCGGTAAAGTGGCGGCGCGTATTGCCCATTTTGATTCCTTTACTGTTGATGAAATCAGA
The DNA here is from genome assembly GCA_947305555.1 of uncultured Elusimicrobium sp. Taxonomy (GTDB): domain Bacteria; phylum Elusimicrobiota; class Elusimicrobia; order Elusimicrobiales; family Elusimicrobiaceae; genus Avelusimicrobium. The sequence goes on along the minus strand of CAMZDW010000012.1, from coordinate 3,312 downwards.
CTCAATTTCCATGGACACTTCGCCCCCTTGGGCTTTTCCAATTACACGCACCGCTTGCGGTCGATTGCGTAAGAGCTTAATCGGCAAATAGAAATGGACGTCGTTTAATCCCAGCGGAATCTTCCCCGTTAACGCTGTGGCTGTTTCCACAAAGGTTTCAATCCCCATCACTCCCGGCACATACGGCGTACCTTCAATGGCGTGATCGGCCAAGTACGGATCGCTTTCCAGATTAAATTCCTTTTCCAAATGGATTTCTGCTCCCTTAACTAAAGATCCCACTGTACCTAAAAAGTGCGTCGCTTTGGAAGCATCGGGCTCTGCCGCAGCAGACGGTTTAGGGGTAACGGGAGCTGATGTATTAACAGTCGGAGCCGCCGGAGCAGACGTCCCGCCTGCTTGAGGCGTATCCGTTCCTTCCGGTACAATTTCATCCATTTCGTCACGCAATTGATGGTCCCAATCTAAGCGGCCCAACGAACCGGTGAGCACAATTTCCGGCACGGTACCGTATACAATTTCATCTAAGAAAATTTGCATACCGTCTTCCGGATCCACAAAATCTACACCGTTAGAGCGCAGGAAGGTTTCCACCCCAGCGCGTACACCCATGCCCACATTCTTGTAGGCACTCATGGCAATTGCCACTGCGCGGTAACCTTGGTTGGTCAGCGAGAAGGCTGATTTAGCCAAGTAGTCATTGGCGCTGGCGTAATCGCTTTGGCCCAAGTTACCATATTTACCGGCGATAGAGGAGGCAAAGGCGAAGAATCCGCCATCTTTTACAATGTTATTAGCCAAGAAGCTGGCAAAGCTGGTCGCTTTCACATCAAAGATGCGGTAATATTCGGCCGGATCCTTATCGTAAATAAGTTTGGAACGCTCCAGTCCGGCAAAGTGGATAAGCCCGTCCACACGGCCATTTTTGGCTTTGATTTTCGTGCAGACTTCTTTGACCATCGAGCTATTGAGCACGTCGCAGTGATAGTATTCTACTTCGCTACCCAACTCACGCAACTTTTGCAAGTTATTGTAAAGCGTAATAGAATCTTTTACGCGGCCAAAGGCTCTTTCCAAGAGTACCGGCGTCGCTTTTTGCATTGGGTCCGCTTTTAAATCTTCCCAGATTTGCTTTTTCAGTGCGGCCAATTCCGCTTCGTTCATGGTAGCCCAAAGCGGTGTCTTTTCCTGAATTTCAATGATATCCAGCACGATAATCTTGCTGTGATACTGTGCCGCAATCTTTTGGGATAGCATTGCCCCAATACCACGACCCGAACCGGTAAAGATAACCGTTTTTCCGGTAAGATCAAAATGCTTGACACTCCGGTCTAAACGGACGGGGACCGATAAAATCGTACTGCGTTCACCACCGCGTGTACCAATCATCAAGCGCAAATCCCCGTGGAGCACTTCCTCCATGGTTTTTTGGGCCATTTCATCAGGTGTAGCGGTCGGTTCAAAATCTAAGAGTTTTGCAATCGCCCCTGTCCGCTCGTATACATCTTTGCGGTAACATGTCGTTCCACCACACAAAGCACCCGAGATGGGGTTAAATTCTTCCTTCGTGGTATAACCGAACGTACCGTCAATTTTCGTATTTACGGCAAAGAATGTATCGGCATCTGCGCGGTTGGCAAGCCCTTTTTCAAATACGCGAAGCGCAATAAATAGCGGCATCACGTACTTGGTAAGCTCGCTGTGCGGGCTGACTTTTTTATCAAATTTCCGGACGTTCGCACTCAACAAATACACAATACCCTGCACGTTGGGATCTTCGGCCGCATACTCTTTGAGTGCAGCTTCAGTCTCTTCATACGATTCCCAATTGACTATCGTAGTATTTTTGCTGCGTGTTTTGAGCGTAGTAAATACGTGGTATTTAACACCCAGCTCTTTGCATTCTTCTTGATAGGCTTTAATGAGTTGAGAATTATCCGCAAAGATGAGCACCGTGCGGTCCTTAGATAACCGTCTGTTTTCTCGTTCTCCCAAAGGTGCCGGAGCTACTACCGTTTCATTACGCAATTTCTTTTCGTGACAATGTTCGCCGGCATATCCTTCTCGTTCCGGACGTTCAGCCAGCGATTCGCGGCGTTCAACCGGAGAGGTTGGGTTAGTGGTCAGCATGTCGGTAGACGGCTTCTCCACTTTACCTGCGGATGGAACCGCTTCTTGTACTGTAGCGACATGCGTTTGCGGTAAGGTAGCAGCCGGAGTTTCTACCGGGGCCGGAGCAACCGCAGCTTCTACCGGAGCTTGTTGGGCAACGGGCATGGGTGTTACTTCAGCCGCTGCAGGAACAGCTACCGGGGCTACCGCTACCGGTTCCACGGGCGCGGCAGTCTGGGCCGCATGTTGTAAAGCAAAATTAATACAGTGACGAATGGTTGGATAGTCCTTTAATTGGACGCCGTCTTGCGCAGCAATTCCGTAATGCTCGCGCATAGCCGCAAAGAGTTCGGCTTGTTTAACCGTATCAATGCCGAGATCGGCTTCCATGTCTAAATCTAACTCAAGCATATCTTCCGGATAGCCCGTTTTCTCAGCCACCATCGCAACAATTTCTTTTGTAACAGAGGCTTCATCCAATGCTTTTGGAGCGACCGTCTGAGTCGGTGTGACCACAGCCGGGGCCGGAGCTGTTACTGGAGTTACTACGGCAGCCGGAGCGGGTTGAACAACTGCGGCCGGAGCAGCCGGAACGGGAGCCGGAGCCGGTTGCACAGCCGGAGCCGCTACAGTTGCAGCAGCCGGCGTTGCTCCAGCATTGGCAAGTACAAATTTAATGCAGTGACGAATGGTCGGATAATCCTTTAATTGGATGCCGTCCTGCGCGGCAATGGCGTAGTGGTCACGCATAGCTGCAAACAGTTCGGCTTGTTTAACCGTATCAATACCGAGGTCAGCTTCCATGTCTAAATCCAACTCAAGCATATCTTCCGGATAGCCCGTTTTTTCGGCTACCATGTTGACGACTTCTTTGGTAACTGTTGCTTCGTCCAACGTCTTTGGAGAAGAAGCTACCGGAGTTGCCACTGAGGTCGTTACAGCAGGAGCCGGGGTAACTACCGGAGTAGGCTGGGCAACCGGAGCAGGTTGAGCTGCTACAGCTGGAGTCGGCGCCGCCACGGGAGCGGGCTGTGCGGCCGGAGCCGTTGCCAAAGGTGCTTTTCCGGCATTGGCTAACACAAATTTGATGCAGTGGCGAATGGTCGGATAATCTTTCAATTGAATTCCGTCTTGTTGGGCAATTCCGTAATGTTCGCGCAAAGAAGCAAAGAGTTCGGCTTGTTTAACCGTATCAATACC
>CAMZDW010000011.1 GCA_947305555.1 uncultured Elusimicrobium sp. | reverse complement strand
TGGCCCCAATAGCCACGCATTCCATCGGGTCAATACCGCGTTCAATTTTTTTGCCTACCAGGTCTTCCACGTATTTTTGCACAATCGGCATACGGGTCGGACCACCGACTAAAATAATGCGGTCAATTTGGCTGGCCGATAAGCTGGCGTCGCTTAACGCTTGATTGACGGATTTACCGCAGCGTTTTACAATATCGTCCACCAAGCTTTCCAGTTTAGCGCGCGACAAGCGCAACTCCAAGTGTTTCGGGCCGTCCGCTCCGGCAGAAATAAACGGCAAGTTGATGTCCGTTTCCATGGTGGTGGAAAGTTCGATTTTGGCTTTTTCTGCCGCATCTTTCAAGCGTTGTGCAGCTTGTTTATCTTTGGACAAATCAATGCCCGTTTGTTTGCGGAATTCATCTACCATCCAGGCGATAATGGCGTTATCCATATCGGTACCGCCCAGTTGCGTGTCGCCGGAAGTGGCGAGCACATCAAACGTGCCTTCTTTACCCATTTCCATGATGGTTACATCGAGCGTTCCGCCGCCCAAATCAAAAACCAAGATTTTTTGTTCTTTGCCGGCTTTATCAATACCAAAAGCCAAAGCAGCAGCCGTCGGTTCGTTCACTAGGCGCACTACATCAAGCCCCGCGATACGGCCGGCATCTTTGGTGGCTTGACGCTGGTTATCGTTAAAATAGGCCGGAACAGTGATGACCGCTTTTTCTACCTTTTCACCTAAAAAGGCTTCGGCATCTTTTTTTACTTTCTGCAAAACGAAAGCGGAAAGTTGTTGCGGCGTAAATTCTTGTCCGCGCAAGTTATATTTATAATTTTCGCCCATTTTACGTTTGAAAGCCGTTACCGTCCCTTCCGGGTTGGCAATAGCTTGACGGCGGGCCGGTTCACCTACGAGCCGTTGTCCGTCCTTTGTAAAAGCCACGTATGAAGGGAATGCTTTACCACCGATAGAGCTTCCTTCCGCAGACGGAATAATCGTTCCTCTGCCGCCTTCCATCACAGCCGCAGCCGTGTTAGAAGTTCCTAAGTCAATTCCAATAATCTTTGCCATAATACTGTCTCCTTATTAAATTGTTTTTTTGTGCAAAAGTTACTCCGCGTGTTGGCCGACAATTACCCGCGCCAAGCGCAGTACTTTGCCGTCCATGGTGAATCCCATTTGCACTTCTTGCAGCACAAAACCGTCTTGTGCTTCTGAGGAAGGAACCATTGCTACCACTTCCGAAGTAGCCGGATCGTACGGTTTATCCAGCACGTCCATTTTTTCTATTCCTTCCGAGCGGAACGCTTTGCTCAGCTCCGCCGTAATCATCTTTACCCCCTCCAGCAAATTTTTTGTTTCTGTTGCCAGTTGGTCTTTTTCTTTATCCCATTTTTCTTGTTGCCGAAGTAAAATTTCATAAGACGGAAGTAATTTTTCCGCTAGTTGCTTTTTTCCATAGGCTAGGAAAGAAGCTTTTTCCCGTTCCGTGCGTTTGCGGAAATTTTCAAACTCCGCATACAAACGCACATATTGTTCGTGATAATCCGGCTGGGCCGGTTCTTCCGGAGCCACCGTTTCTTCCGTCGCAGTTTGTGTTGCGTCTACTGTTTCTGCCACGCACGGTTCGCCCGTTTGTTTGTGATGTTTCTTACTCATACTCTTCTTCATCTCCGGTAGTAGGCAGGACCGTCAAATACTGCATGGACGATTCTAATAAACTGCCAATAAAATTCACCAACGACATCACCCGCGTATACTCCATATGTTTCGGGCCGATAATCCCCACCATCCCGACGGTTTTATCCCCCACCCGGCAGGTGGTGGAAACTATACTCAAATTTTTGAGTTCGCTCAGTGCATTTTCACTACCAATACTGACATTTAATTTTTTATTGGACTTTTCTAAGTCTGTCATTTTTTCGCTTAAAAGCGAAGAAAATCGTTCACGTTCTTCCACCACACGCATCATTTGTTTTAAATCTTCATAATCTTCCGCGGTGGTATTTTCTAACAGTTGCCCAAATCCTTCTACATACAGTTCGTTATCGGTTTGTGGGCGTTCCATATCTTTGAGAACCTGCGAAGCCAAATCGGCCATACCGGCAATTTCGCGATGCCCGGAATGAATATGTTGCCATAAAATTTGGCGGGCTTCTGCTAGCGTATGTCCGGCAATTTCGTCGTTCATAAATCGGCTCAAAATACGCAAACGGGACGGATTGACTATATAATTCGTGCGTACCGGCCAGTGACGTACCGCCCCCGATTGCGTGACTAACACCGCCAAAATAGCACCCGGCGCTAACGGAATAAAGTCCAACCGTTGTACGCGCTGATCCTGCACGTTAGAGGTATACACAAATCCTGCCGCGCCCGAAAGCATTGCCAGTAGCCGTGATGTTTGCGCCATCATGTTATCTACCTCATTGACGCGCGCATCATACGCTTCTTCAATACGCTGGCGTTCTTGGGCAGCCATTTTTTGCACATTGGCTAAATAATCCACGTAATAGCGGTATGCTTTATCTGTGGGAATACGGCCGCCGGAAGTATGTGGCTGGTATAAATACCCTTCTTCTTCCAATTCTGCCATGATATTGCGAATCGTGGCACTGGATACATCCGGCAAAGCAGATGACGCAATCAACTGGGATCCCACCGGGCGGCGAGTTTCCACATATTGTTGCACCACCCAGCGTAAAATTTTTTCTTTGCGTGCTTTAGCAACTTCCGGTTTTAAGATTCTCATGGTATTTTTCCCGTCTAAAACAAATAATTTATTTTAGCACTCTTTCAAAACCTCTGCTAAAATTATATGCAATTATTTTATTTTTGTCAACCCCTTTTTTAGACTGCTAATTTTGAATTTATCTTGAACTAAAAGACCTATCTTACATTTGGGACTAAATTTTTTGGGAAAAAAATCAAAAATATTTTACAATGTAGAAAACAGGTACTATTGTTTGTTTTGGTCTGGCTTATTAACTAAACAAAATACTTACCTTTAATTCAAAAATATGGAGAGAAAAATGCGTAAACAAAGTGCAGCCTGCCTTCTGTTTCTTACTATGTTATTGCTGGCTTCCCCAACGGTTTGGGCACAAGGACGATTTTTAAGACCTTTTTCACATCAACGAACAGTAACTCGCTCTATTTTAGCCAGACAAACATCTCCCCTTATAAAAATTCCTTATCAAGCATTTTCGGGTTATCAAATATTTATCCCCGCTATTTCCGAACGGGAATTAAATGTTCGTTTAAATCGAATTGTCGCTTATCAAAAAATCATCCAACAAAAAGAGCAAGCCCCTGTTGTTACGCCAACAATCGTAGTAATTCCCGAAACACAAATAAATGTAGGAATTTCGACACCCATTATTTTTAGGGGTGTTCAGATTGGAACGTTAGAAGAAAGTGAATCGATTATACTGGGATCGGCTTATGATAGCAAGGGCTTTGAGGTAGTTTCGTTGCCGATTTCGCTTCCGAATGGACAACCTGTTCCGCTGGACCATCTAGAACGGGGCCTACCAGGTTACGATATTAAACACGTAGTTTTGATGATACGAACGCCTTCTACAGGAAATAAAAAACTGCGTTTTATCGATTATAATTTAGAAACAGGCCAAATCACAACGCCCACTTTTGAAAAGGATTAAGAACGAAGCGACTCTAAAAACGCTTGGGCCGCTACACTGCCGTTTTCTACAGCGCGGTCCAGCCACATCTTGCCTGCTTTTTTATCGGGAGACACCCCTAACCCTTTGTAGTAAATCTGCCCCAAAACATATTGCGCGGAGGAATAATCTTGCTCGGCCGCATCTCTAAAAAATTTGATGGAAAGTGGGACAGAACGAGTCATTCCTTGCCCTTGCATAAGCATAAAACCGGTCATATATTGTGCCGGCGCATAACCTGTAGAGGCCGCATTCGAAAACCAGGCAAAAGCATCTTTATAATTGGGAGGCTCCTCTTTATAAGCTCGCTCACCAAGTGCATACTGCGCCTGCGGATAAGCTTGTTGAGCCAGTTCTCCCAGTAATGCTACCCCCTTCGATTCATCCGCAAGAGGACTCGCCGTATCTAAATAAATTTGGGCCAGTTCGTAGCCGGCTTGAGGCAATTTATTTTCTTGCCAAGCTAAGGAAAGCCATTTTTCAGCCTCTTTATCATCCGCGGCAATTTTATCTCCTGCTTGATAAACTTGGGCTACGCGTAAGCGGGCGGATCCATCTCCCTCCCGGGCCAATTTTATATCTTGCAAAAAAGCCATTTCTTGTTCGTACAAGGTTGGGTTTTCCCGTTGTACTTTTTTTACGTAAGAAACTGCCTTCGGATTTCCATTCTGGGCGCTCAATATTCGCCAATAAAGGCCTTGGCCTGCGTGGGCAGTAAGTCCCCCCAAACCTTTTTCATAAAAACGGCCCAATTCGTTTTGTGCTTCTGCGTTCTCCTCTTGCGCAGCCACTTGCAAATACACAACAGCTTCTTCTAGATTAGACGGATTTGTTTTTCCTTGGATAAATACTTGGGCTAATTTCCACGCGGCCTCTGTACTACCGGCCGTCAACGCTTTGCGGTACCACGCCTCCGCCTGAGCGGCATTTGGCTCGGTGCCTTTTCCTTCCAGATAAAGATCTCCCACGCGCAACATGGCCTCCCCATTTTCTTGTTCTGCTTCGGCCAATGTTTTAGCAAAGTTTTTTTGTTCCGGAGTTTGGTGAAAAGCAAACCAATAAAGGCCAATTCCCAACGCTAAAAAAAGAAAAATTTTGATAAAAGTTTTCATATTGTTATTATTATAACTTTTTGAAACGCAACTGCGCTATTATCTAACGCGAAAAATTTCCAAACAAAACCGCGTTTCCACCGATTAGGAAAGAAACGCGGTAGAAAGTTGTTCCATGTTTGTACTAGATGTAACACCAGTTAGAATTATCACCGGCTTGTATACACAAACTCTTGCACACGGCCTTTGCGCGTTTTTTATCAGCTTCAGTAGAGTCTCCTGCACTATAAGCTTGACAAGTAAATCTGCCGGCATCTGCACTACCTGTGTGAGCATAAAAATATCTTACCAACGGCAATCCAGGTTCTTGGTTTGCCCGTGAACCGAATTTACAGTAAAAATTAAGGCTGAGTCCACCTTCTTCATTTCCCAAATCACAAAAGAAACGACCGCACGTCAAATCGGCATCATTGGTATTCGGTTCGCTACAATTAGGGATTTCAACACTCAAATCACGCCAACGGTGTGGATATTCCCCGTTTTCATCAAAATACACTTCCAACATCCGGGCCAATTGTCTGCCCGTTGCATGAATTTCCGCATACCGAGCCTTATCTACTGATCTTCGATATTGTGGTAACGCCACACTAGATAAAATACCGATAATAAGTACTACTACCAATAACTCTATCAGCGTAAATCCTCTTTTATTTTTATTCATCACACATCCTCCTAACGGGTGGTAACCTTCCGCTAAATTTACTAAAAACAAAAAACTACGTCAAGGTTTTCAACGCAATTACAAAATAACAATTACTGTTACTTTGTCATTACAAAAGGCATTTGGTCGCCAGCCAGATACGTCGGCATGCGGCCATCCCATTTTTCAATTGCTTTTAATTGTGCTTCTACTTGGCGAAGTTTAATCAAATTATCCGAAACCACTTCACGTTGCAAGCGTAAAGATTTGGCTTCTGCCTCTGCTTGCAAAATTTTCTGTTCCGCTTCTTTTTTCACTTTCTCAACGAGGTTCGTCGCGCGTTTGGCTTCTTGCTCGGCAATTTGCTTTTCTTCTACTGCTTTTAAAAACTGTTTGGAAAATTCAAAGTTGGTAATGGCGATATCAGATACAATAACTTCTTTCTCTGCCATTTTTGCTTTTAGAATTTCATCCAGTTCTTTGGCTACCTGAATACGGTTGGAAATCAAACTGTCTGCCGAATATTTGGCGATGACAGCTTTCGTCCATTCTTCCACCATCGGTTTTAATACCGTGGACGTATATTCCGGCCCTAAATTGCGATAGATAGATTCTACCGTTTTGGGCAAAATGCGGTGGTTGATTGCCAGGGTCAAACCAACCGTCTGTAAGTCTTTAGAAAAGGCTTCCGTATCAAAAGAATCTTTTTTAATACGCACAGAAAATTTTTCTACTGTATCTACAAGCGGCAATTTGAAATGGATACCTTCTCCATAGGCGCCGACAAGTTTACCAAAACGCAGCTTTACCGCTACGTTTCCGGCCGATACCGTAAAGTACGAGCCAAATGCTAAAAATACAAGCACCAACAAAAAGAACGGGATAAAAATAGCCGTCCAATTTACAGTTCCAGGGGTTCTATTCATAAATTCTCCTTAATTATTCCTTCTTTAAAATTTTAACGTCGACGACGTTTTACCTTCATACGTGCAATCGATTGTTTTAATTCCATTTCTGCCAGCTCAAAATCAATATCGGCATCTTTGCGCGAAAGCGAGGCTTTGGCTGCTTTTATTTTTTGTTTCTCGGCTTCTTCATCAATTTCTTCAGCCAAATCAGCTCCTTCAGCAAAGACATTGACTTCATCATCCACAATTTCTACAAATCCGCCAAGCACCGCAAATTCGCTTTCTTCTTTTCCGTTCTTATAGCGAAGAGAGCCCATGCCAAGCTGTACCAGCATGTTTACATGCCCAGGCAAAACTCCCATTTCACCCAAGAAAGCCGGCAACGCCACAAAGTCTACTTCCTCGTTGGAAAGCAGTTGTTTTTCCGGTGTGATTAAATTGAGGCGTAATTTTTTGACCATAGATTACTCTTTATCTTTTACTTTTTCGTAATTGGCCAGCACATCGTCTATGCCACCGCACATGTAAAAACAGGATTCCGGAATATGGTCATATTCACCATCCACAATGCCTTTGAAGGCTTTGATGGTGTCGGCCAACTTAACATATTTGCCCGGATGCCCGGTAAATTGTTCTGCCACAGAAAAGGGCTGTGATAAAAACTTTTGGATGCGGCGTGCCCGGCCGACGGTCTTTTTATCTTCGTCGGATAATTCATCCATCCCCAAAATAGCAATAATATCTTGCAAGTCTTTGTATTTTTGAAGCACCTTGCGCACACTTTGGGATACGTCATAATGTTCTTGCCCAATTACGCGCGGATCCAAAATACGCGAAGTGGATTCCAAGGGGTCTACCGCCGGATAAATACCCAAGCTGGCAATTTGGCGCGAAAGCACGGACGTAGAATCCAAGTGTGTAAACGTGGCTGCTACACCGGGGTCCGTCAAATCATCCGCCGGCACATAAACCGCCTGAATGGATGTAATGGCGCCTTTTTTGGTGGAGGTAATACGTTCCTGCAACGCACCAATTTCCGTATTCAACGTAGGTTGGTAACCTACCGCTGAAGGCATACGGCCTAACAAAGCAGATACTTCCGAATTAGCGAGCACAAAACGGAAAATATTGTCCAAGAACAGCAACACATCTTGCCCTTTAACGTCGCGGAAATACTCCGCTTGTGTAAGTGCGGTTAACGCTACTTTGGCACGTGCTCCTGGCGGTTCGTTCATCTGGCCATACACAAGCACGGTTTTATCTAACACTGTGCTCCCGTCGGACAATTTAGACTCACTCATTTCCAACATCAAATCGTTTCCTTCGCGGCTGCGTTCTCCCACACCGCCAAACACGGAACTACCATGGTGCTCACGCGCCACGTTATTGATAAGCTCCATAATGAGCACGGTTTTCCCCACACCTGCACCGCCGAACAAACCTACTTTTCCGCCTTTCATATACGGTGCGATAAGGTCAATCACTTTAATCCCGGTTTCAAAAATTTCAGGCGTTGGATTTTGATCTTCTAAAGAAGGTGCCGGGCGGTGAATCGGCATTTGCATTGCCGCATTGATTTTGCCTTTATGATCTTGCGGTGCCCCAAGCACATTCATCAATCGTCCTAAACAGGCCTCTCCCACGGGAACTTTTAAAGAGGCACCCGTATCTACCGCTTTTGCTCCACGTTGAAGCCCATCGGTACTTTCCAGCGACACACAACGCACAATCCCATCCCCCATCTGTTGGGCTACTTCCGCAACGATTTTTTCACCATCGCCTTTATCAATTTCGATTGCGTTTTCAATCGCCGGTAAATGTTCCTGATTGAATTCAATATCTATTGCTGCACCAATAATTTGAATAACTTTTCCCGTGTTCATATTTTTTTCCTATTCGTTAATTATTAAGAGCCTCTGCTCCGTTGACAATATCCAAAATTTCATTGGTAATTCCCGCTTGACGTACTTTATTTAATTTAAGACCTAAGGCTTCTACAATTTCACCGGCATTTTTGCTGGCCGCATCCATGGCATTCGTAGTGGCAGCCAGGTTGGCGGCTTGTGACTCCAACAAAATACGGTACATGTTCGCTTTGATAAGACGCGGCACAAGCAATTTGAAAATATCTAACACGCCCGGTTCAAACTCAAATTCGTGCTGGTCCGGTTGTGCTTGCGGCAAATGATCAAAGGGTAAAAATTCCTGTTGGACAAGGTTTTGGCTGGCCATGGACTTAAAATCGTTATAAATTAACGTTATATTGCCAAGGTTCTCTTTCAAAAAGAACTTCATCATGGCCTCCCCCAAAAGTTCTGCGTGTGCGTAAGATACTTTAGGAAAAATACCTACGCTTTCGTACACTATTTGTAGGTTTGGCATGCGCAACCGAGCCAAAAAATCACGTCCTTTTTTGCCCACGGCGAACACAAATATTTGCTTATTACGATTTTCTCTTAGAAATTTCATCAACGCACGCAAAATAACGGCGTTAAATGAACCGGCTAATCCCTTATCGCCCGTAATGACGAGTACACCTATTTTATCCGGGTTTCCCGTACGGTTGATAAAAAATCGACTGGCCCAACTTTCACCCATTTCCGGTTGTGGAAGCGCTAACACTTCCTGCTTCAAATCAGTTACCATCTCCAGCATTTTCTTGGCAAACGGCCGAGCAGCCGTCATCGCATCCTGCGCTTTGCGGATACGCGCGTTTGAAATCATCTTCATCGTTTGCATAATCTGCTGCGTGGATTTGATGGCTTTAATATTTTGCCGGATATCGCGTAATGATTCCATAAGCTCCTACTGGGCGGTACGTCCCTCTAAAATGGACACGTAATCCGCAATCCCTTCTTCCAAGGTATAGTCCGGCGTATAACCAAGTTTTTCTTTAGACTTGGTGATATCCGCCTGTGTTTTAAGTTGGAAGAACGGATACGGATTATCGATATACTCCGGCTCTAAATGGGTACCCAACGCCTTATTTAAGTTTTCAATGATGGCGTTATAATCGCGCGGCACCCCTGTAGCAGCATTGAATACACCCGTTTCTTTTCCATTCGTAAGGGCGCACAAATTGATTTTGACAATATCTTTCACATACACAAAATCGCGTTGTTGTTCTCCGTATTTAAATACGCGCGGCCGTTTACCGGCTTTCATTTGGTTATATAACTGGAACACCATACTGGCCATTTTGCCCTTATAATATTCCCCAGGACCATACACGTTGAAATAACGAAGCCCGATAATCGTCATGTCGTTGTTATCTTCGGCAAACTGACGGGCGACATTATCCATAATGGCTTTGGAAAAGCCGTACACATTCTCCGGGTGTGTCGGTTGCGTTTCTACGTTGGGAACAGGTCCGTTACCATACGTCGCCGCACTGGAAGCGTAAATTACTTTTTTGATTTCATTTTCCGCAGCGAAGTTTAACAAATTTTTGAAGGCTTCTACATTTTGTTCCATCATCGCTTTTTGGTCCATCACCGTTGTATCGGTAATAGCCGCTTCGTGAAAGATGGCATCAAAATACATATCTTTTGGAGCAGAAGTAAACAAATCGGTGGTAATGACATCCCCCTTAAAACCAATCAAATTTTTGAAGTTTCCGTTTTTAGAAAAATCATCCAATACAGTAACTTCGTGACCTTGCGCATCCAAGGTTTTGGCAATATTGCTGCCCACAAATCCGGCCCCACCGGTAACTAAATATTTTTTTCGAGATTTCGCGTCCATGTTTTTCTCCTATTTACCGGCTCTAAAAACCGTTTTAAATTCATCTAACAAAGATTTTACTTTCCCTTCTAACGCTTCGGTCAATTCCTGGGATTGGTTCAACTCATCCAACACCGCAGCGTGTTCGCTACGCACGTAGCTAAGCAATTGTTGTTCATAATTAAGCACGTCTGCTACTGAAACGGTATCCAAGTATCCATGTGTTCCTGCGTACAAGACCAAAACCTCTTCTCCCACCTTAAGCGGTGAATATTGGTTTTGTTTCAATAGTTCTGTCATGCGTTTACCACGTTCAATTTGGCGTTGGGATTCTTTATCCAACTCCGAACCGAACTGAGCAAAACCAGCCAGCTCTTGATATTGAGACAAATCAATACGCAATGTTCCGGCCACTTTACGCATTGTTTTACGTTGAGCAGAACCACCTACGCGCGAAACGGATAACCCGACGTTCACCGCCGGTTTAATACCGCTTAAAAAGAGACTGCTTTCCAAATAAATTTGTCCGTCCGTAATAGAGATTACGTTGGTAGGAATATAGGCAGACACGTCGTTAGCCTGCGTTTCAATAATAGGCAACGCCGTCAGTGAACCGCCGCCATTTTCATTGGACAGTTTGCAGGCACGCTCCAGTAAGCGTGAATGCAAGTAAAACACGTCCCCGGGATAGGCTTCACGTCCTGGCGGACGACGCAACAAAAGGGACATTTGGCGATAGGCTTGTGCATGTTTAGACAAATCGTCATACACAATCAGCACATCCTTTCCTTGCCACATGAAATATTCGCCGATAGCACAACCGGCATACGGCGCAATATACAGAAGCGACGCCGGATCAGATGCCGTTGCAGACACAACCACGGTATAATCCATCGCGCCAAAATCAGTTAATGTTTTAACCACTTGGGCCACCGTACTCTGTTTTTGGCCGACTGCTACATAAATACAAATACAACGCTCTGCTGCCGGAATATTTTTCTGGTTAATAATGGCATCTAACGCAATGGCGGTTTTCCCCGTTTGGCGGTCACCAATAATCAACTCGCGCTGCCCCTTGCCTATCGGGACCATGGAGTCAATGGCTTTAATCCCGGTTTGTAGTGGCTGCTTGACAGGCTGGCGATCAATGATTCCCGGAGCAACAATGTCTAGCGGCATTGTTTTTTCCGTTTTGATTTCCCCCTTACCGTCTAAGGGTTTACCCAAAGGATCCACTACACGCCCAATCACATCCGGTCCTACCGGAATGCTGATTACTTCCCCCGTACGTTTTACGGTAGTACCTTCATGAACTTGTTGGTCCGGCCCCATTAGCACACAACCCACATTGTCATATTCCAAGTTCATCGCCATGCCTTTTACGCCATTGCCAAAATCTACCAATTCAGAGGCTTTGACTTGGTTCAACCCGTGCACACGGGCAATCCCGTCACCCACTTGGATGACGGTTCCAATTTCATTAATATCTACCGAGGTATCAAAATGTTCAATTTTACTTTTGATAATGCTGGTTATTTCTTCGGGTCTGATTGCCATATAAAAATACCGTTATTTTGTTAATTCTTCTTCCAATTTAGCAAATCGTCTTTGCAAACTTCCGTCTATTTGTTCGCCGCGACATATAATTTTTAAACCACCTAAAAGACTGGGATCTGTAATAAAATCCGCTTTTATTTCTCCGCCGTAACGCTTAGCCAATACTTGTTCCGTATGCCTTTTCTGCGCAGCCGTGAGTTCTTTAGCCGCATACACCTGCGCCCGGACAATACCCAAACGATCATCTAACAATGTAGCTACACGACGTGTAATTTCCGGCAGTAAATAATACCGTTTTGCTTCCAACAACAGTTCAATAAAGTTCGCTGTTTCCGGAGAACCAGATAATGCCGTACGCACCACTTCTTTTTTTGTTTGTAGCGTAATTCGCGGACTGTTCATGGCTTCTTGTTGGGAATCCAAAGCCATTTGAACTTCATGCAACAAGACGCTCCTGCGAGAAGCTTCCTCGTTTGTTTTACTTAATGCATCATAAGCCGCCGCATAACGTTGGGCTGCAATCCGGTTTGTACTGTTCATAATTACTTCTTCTCAATCTCTGCAAGCACACGATCTACCGCCTCATTTGCGGCTTGTGTACTAATCTGTTCGCGTACTACTTTTTCGGCAGCTAACACAGCCGTGCGAACGATCTCATTACGCACTTCTGCCAACGCTTGATTCTTTTCTGCTTCTAATTGTGCTTTTGTTTGATCTAATAAGCGTTTGGCTTGTTCTTGCGTTTGGGCTAATAATTCTGCTCTTTGTGCTTGCCCCAATTTAACAGCTTCCGCCATTTTTTTGGAAGCTTCCGTTGAAATTTGGGACAATCGCTCTTCCAGCTCCTGTTTTAATTTTTCAGCAGTTTGCCGGTCATCTGCAGCTTGTTTGACGTCGCTGGCCACTTTTTCTTCCCGTTTTTCCAGCGCACCAATCAGCCCGTTCCAAGCAAAACGCTTCAGCAAATATACCAGAAGCAGAAAGTTGCAAATTGTAAGAATCATCACCCCGTAATCGGGCTTGAGTAAATCTTCCATAGCGGTTTTTCCCGTTGTTTATTACATCACCATCGTAAGCAAGCAGATGACTAACCCCAACATGGCAGCCCCTTCTAACAGAGCAGCAATAATAATCATGGTGGTACGTAAATCCGGACCTGCTTCCGGTTGGCGAGAAGTCCCTTCCAAGGCGGCCGCACCGATTTTACCTAAACCAAGGCCCGCCCCGATTACGGTCAGTCCTGCGCCGATCCCGGCGGCAATATATTTAAGTGCTACAAGTTCCATTTTTTTCTCCTTTGGGCAACGCCCGTAAATAAATTAATGCGTATGAATGACACTTCCTGCAAAAATAGCGGTTAACAGTGTAAATACATACGCCTGCAAAAAAGCAACTAACAACTCCAAACACGTCATAAAAATTTCCAACACCATCGCCGGTAAAAGTGCCCCTGCACCGGCAGCGATATGCATCTTACCCACAATAAAAATAATTAATAGCAGACATAACAGCACCATGTGTCCTGAAAGCATATTGGCAAATAAACGAATCGCCAATACGCAAACTTTGATAATTGTGCTGATAATTTCTAATGGAAAAATAAGCGGTACCAGCCACACGGGTGTTCCCGAAGGAACAAACCCTTTTAGAAAACCAATTATTCCGTGGTATTTTAACCCGCTGTATAAGATTACCCCACCGGAACAAATCGCCAAGGCGGCTGTTACAGAAATGTTAGAAGTTGCCGTTTTCATTTCCGGAATCATTCCGGCTAAATTGATCGACAAAATAAACAAAAATAACGTACAAAAATACGGCAAGAAACCTCGTCCTTCCGCTCCCATATTGGGAAGAACCAGACTGTCACGAACGAAGGTAATGTAGGATTCTGCAAGCGTGGTCAGTAGCCGTCCACTCCGGCTTGCCCGTGCGCGGGAAATATACACAAGCCCCACCAACAAAAGTACACTGACCACAAAAATAGTAACTGAATGTGTCGTGATAGGCAAACGCCACCCACCAAGAGATAAACCCCAGTCGTGATCTAAAATGTGATGAGAAATAATTTCAGCTACGTCCATTGTCTTTTTTTACCTTACCTGCCTGGGCTTGTCTTTCCATTTCTTTGGCAGCGCGGAAAATAATATAAAATCCCAACGCAAAACCAACTACAGCTCCTACCAGTAACATCCAAGGGGTTGTTCCACACTTACTATCTAACCAAAATCCAAGACCAATTCCTAAAAGCTCTGCTACCGCAAATTCCATTCCCAACGAAGAAATTTGCAGATGGTCTTGTTTAGAAAAACCCCCGAATCCCAAAGCTCCTCCCTAATGAACCGTATACGTAAAGATTTTACTTTCGTACGGCAATAGTTGAAGGGTAGCTCCCTGGGAAATTACCTCCGGAGAGATATTAATTTTCCGCCCGGAAAACTCTTCCGTAATTTCGCCTTGGAATCCTTTTAGAGTTACATGCGCCTGGGCCGGACTCGGGCTATAATTGATAACCACCAGTTTCCCAGTATTCATCTGTTTCCACTGCCAAGCTAAAATGTTGTGGAACGTGTCATCCCCTGCACTTTCCACCCCGTACATAGACCATTGTCCCCCATGAAAGGCCGGTGCGGAAGCAATCGTAAAAAGTTTATGATAATAGGCACGTACTTCTTCTTCTATGGGGAAAGAATCATGCGCATATTGAATAGGCATCCGTGTGCTACGTCCCAAAATTTGGAACAAGTGAAATAACCGTGCCCCGGGTAACGTAGCAATAATTACACTGGCTGCGAGTGATTTTTCACGTCCAAAAGCCTTCAATGCCTCCTCTTCGTCGTGATTGGAGGTGAAACGGAGCGAACGCATTTGATACAAATGTTCGGCGCGCAAATGGCCTTTAATATCTTCGGGATTGGAGAAACGCAACCGGTCATACAGCACCTTATCGTACGTGTAATCAAATCCCATCTCTTGAATTTCCCACTCTAGCCCCCAGTATACTTCGGCAATAAATACGAATTCTGGGTGATCTTCGCGTATGGCTGTAAGCGCTTGGAGCCAAAATTCTTCTTTCGGCAGATCTCCCCCAATAAATTCCCACCAAGTATCCCTGTGCACTTTATTTAGGGCAAGCATTGCCATATCACAGCGAACGCCGTCGCACATTTGAGCAATACGGCGCAAATTATTAAGCATAAATTCACGCGTCTTGGGATTAAAATAATTTAGCTGCGCGGTATCTGTCCATGGGGCGAAATAGGGGTCACGTCCGTGTGCAATATAAATGCCGTTTTTATTTTGAAAAAACCAATCTTTATGGATGGAAGGTCCCTGCGTACCCGTATTGATAAATAAATCCGGATTTTCGTTGACAACGGGAGCATCAATAGCCATATGATTGCCTACAAAATCCAATAAAAGCAAAATTCCTTTTTCACGTAAACGTTCCCGCAATTTTTGAATGGCTTCATTTCCCCCTAACGAATCATCCACCACGTAATCATACACCGCATAAGGAGAGGCGGAAATATCCTCCGTATTAAAATCCGGTTTGACGGCACGAATTTGATCTTGCACTTCTTTAGAAGCACGAGCAATCGCCCGCGCCGACGGGCTTTCTTGCCAAACGCCCATCAACCAAATAGCATCAAAACCCAGTGTTTTTGCTCTATCTAAAAACTCTTCAGGGACATCTCCTAATGTGAACGGATGTCCGTATTCTTCTGATAAACGATGAAGCCACGAACGTGTATTAATTTCTAAAATATGTGGATTAGTTCGCATACCCTATTCTCCCCTATAAAATTTATAGCACTTTGTGCACAAATTGTAAACCCTTTTTTTAGAAGTAAAACTTCATAAAAAAAGAGACTCTTTTAAAAGAAAGAAAAGGGACAACAAAAAAGGGTCCCTTTTTTGTGAATCCTAGAAGTTGAGAACCGTTGTTCGTAACAGACTAACTTTGTAGAAGATTACCTGATTTTTCAAAACCGCTTTTAATTTGCGCGGCCAGTTGTCCGTCGAGCCGTGCTGCGAGGTACAGCAAGTTGGCAAGGGCGCACAAAATAAACAGTTTTGGAAAATGGTTGGCCCTTCATAGCAGGCAAGGCGGCAACTTCACGTTACCGCCTTGCTGCGAATTACGAAACCATAAGAACAGTTTGTTATTATTCTTCGTCTTCTTCTTTGTCTTCTTCTTTGACCACCGGTGCAATACGGGCAATCTTGTCACCCGGTTCCATCTTCGCCAGCGTTACACCCTGCGCATTACGGCTGACGGAGCGAATATCGGCGCAACGTACGCGGATAGTCATACCTTTTTCGGTAATAATCATTAAGTCTTTGCTTTCATCAACCAGCTTGATACCGACTACGGAGCCGTTGCGTGCACTTGTCTTAATCGTGATTACACCCATGCCACCGCGATTTTGGCGTTTATATTCGCTAAATTCGGTGCGTTTTCCAAAGCCGTTTTCACAAACGGAAAGCACATCCGGTTGTGGCTCGTCGTTCGGAGCATGCTCCATACCGACGACAACGTCGCCTTGTCCCAAATTAATGGCACGCACACCCTTGGCCGGACGACCCATGGCTCGCACTTGATTTTCATCAAAGCGGATGGATTTTCCGTTCTTGGTGGCTACGATAATATCAGACTTGCCAAACGTCATTTGTACACTGATGAGCACATCGCCTTCTTCCAATCCCATCGCAATAATACCGGCACGGCGAATATTGGCAAATTCCGCCAATTCTACGCGTTTGATGCTGCCGTAGCGTGTACACATGGTCAAATAGGTGTTTTCGCTGTGTTTGGGATCAAAATCCTCAATGGCAACGGCCGAGGTTACTTTTTCTTCTCCGTTCAGTTGCAAGAGGTTAACAAGTGCTTTCCCCTTGGACATACGGTTCCCTTCCGGAATTTCAAACGCACGCAAGGCAAACACACGTCCGCGGTTGGTGAACATCAAAATCGTCGCATGAGAAGAAGTAATGAACAAGTGTTCCATAAAATCTTCTTCCTTGGTTTTGCTGCCGATAATACCTTTCCCGCCGCGGTTTTGACTCTTGTAGGTAGAAACCGGGATGCGTTTAGCGTAACCGTCATTGGAAATGGTAATGACTACATCTTCTTTCTCAATGAAATCTTCCATCGAGAAATCCGTCATATCCGGCCCGATTTCGGTGCGGCGCGGATCGCCATACGTTTTTTTCAGCTCGGTCAGTTCCGCTACGATAATATCCAACACCCGTTGAGGATTGGCTAAAATATCTTGCAATTCTTCAATGAGTTTTAATAAATCTTTGCGTTCATTTTCAATGGCCAACGCGGACAATTGCGTCAATTGGTGCAGACGCATATCGAGGATGGCTTGTGCTTGCACTTCGGTAAGTGTAAAGCGCGTCATGAGCGTAAACTTTGCTTCCGTCGGGTCTTTGGCTTTGCGGATGATGGCAACGACTTCGTCCATATTTGCAATCGCAATGAGCAACCCGTTCAAAATATGTTCGCGTTTTTGCGCTTTGTTTAAATCAAATTTTGTGCGGTTAGTGACAATTTCTTTGCGGTGTTTAACGTACGCTTTCATCACTTCTTTGAGCGACAACACACGCGGCCGCCCATCCACAATCGCCAACATGTTGACCGGGAAAGAGGTTTGCAATTGCGTATGTTTGTAGAGGTGATTCAAGACCACTTGAGCATTACCATCGCGTTTAATTTCAATGACTAGGCGCATTCCACGGCGGTCCGACTCGTCGCGAATATCGGCAATATCCATCACTTTTTTATCGCGTACTAACGCTACAATATTTTCGATTAATGCCGTTTTATTGACTTGATACGGAATGGCCGTTACAATAATAGCTTCACGACCACCTTTGCGTTCTTCAATTTCCGTAGTAGCTTGTACTTTAACGCTACCATGTCCCGTTTCAAAATATTCGTAGATTCCCTTGGTCCCACGGATAATAGCACCCGTTGGGAAATCCGGCCCTTTGATGATTTTCATCATTTCTTTGGTGGTAATTTCCGGATTTTTGATGTATTCGATAATTCCGTCGCACACTTCGCCCAAATTGTGGGTAGGAATGTTGGTGGCCATACCGACGGCAATACCAGAAGAACCGTTTACCAAAAGAGCCGGAAGTTTGGCCGGTAAAACGGAGGGTTCTAATAAAGATCCGTCGTAGTTGGGAATCATTTTGACGGTATCTTTATCCAAATCGCCCAGCATTTCTTCGGAAATTTTCTGCAAGCGGCATTCCGTATAACGCATAGCGGCGGCAGAATCTCCGTCAATAGAACCGAAGTTCCCTTGTCCGTCAATTAACGGTTTACGGAGCGAAAAATCCTGTACCATACGGACCAGCGTATCATATACTGCCGTATCCCCGTGCGGATGGTATTTACCGAGCACGTCCCCCACTACACGGGCGGATTTTTTGTAGGGTTTATTGTATTTTAAACCCATCTCATTCATGGAATACAAAACACGGCGATGTACCGGCTTTAAGCCGTCACGCACATCCGGTAAGGCACGCCCAACGATAACGCTCATGGCGTAATCGATGTAATACGAGCGCATTTCACCGGCAATATCACGTTGTTGAATATCACCAAACAAATCCACATTGACGTTGACGTCCTGGGTTTGCGGTTGGTTCACATTTTCTTCACTCATTTAAAAATCTCCTAATACGATCAAATCGGTGCGCCGGAAATAACTTGCCCGGCGCGTTTTATTAAATATCCAAGTTTTTCACTTCCAAAGCGTGTGATTGGATGAAATCACGCCGCGGTTCTACCCGGTCTCCCATCAGCATGGTAAACGCTTGTTCCGTGTCAGCCGCGTCATTGATTTTTACTTGAATCAGTTTTCGGCGAGACGGGTCCATGGTCGTTTCCCAAAGTTGTTCGGGGTTCATTTCCCCTAACCCTTTGTAGCGTTGAATAGTGGCCCCGGAGCTGGCTGCTTCTTTCACGGCATGTAAAAGTTCGGCCAAGCTGTAGACAAGTACATCCGTTTTGCCGTTATTTACTTTAAAAAGCGGATTTACGCGATCTTTTTCACTCTTGATAACCGGATACTGCGCAAACGTGAAATGGAACGCTTCCAGCTTCTTTTCATCCGCTAACAATTTGCCAAATTCAAACAGGCTCTGATGTTCCGGCACGAGATTTTCATTGGAAACAAGCGAAACATCCACGCCATCCGCGGCCAGTTCTTCCCGTTTTTCCTGAATATATTGGTCTTCATATTCCCGGTATTCCTGTTCCGTGTAGAAATAGCGGAAACCGCCGCTTTTGAGCGGAATCCGGTACACAGGCACTTTTCCTTCTGCAATGAAGGCCATAAAATCTTGAAGCGTGATATTTTTGACTTCTAACTTTGCCAAAATATCTTCTACGTCTCGCAAAATTTTCAGCAAATCACGCACGGAGGCCGCAGTCAGGATTTGATTGGTTTTCATATCCGTTACCGTGACGGTGGCCAACCCTTCTTTCATAAGCCACTGTTGCATTTGCTCTTCCGTTTGCAAATATTGTTCGCTCTTGCCTTTCTTCACCTTGTACAACGGCGGTTGGGCTAAATACACGTGTCCACCGTCGATAAGTGGTTTTAACTGGCGGTAGAAGAACGTAAGCAGAAGCGTAGAGATATGTTGTCCGTCCACATCAGCATCTGCCATCAAAATAATTTTGTTATAGCGAAGTTTGGTAATATCAAAACCGCCTTCTCCTTCACCTACGCCGGTACCAACTGCTGCAATTAAGTCGCGCACGGTATCACTGGAAAGGATTTTCACAAGCGGTGCTTTTTCTACGTTTAAAATTTTACCACGCAACGGCAAAATCGCTTGGAATACGCGGTCGCGCCCTTGTTTGGCCGAACCGCCGGCTGAGTCCCCTTCCACGAGGAAGAGTTCACATTTAGCGCTATCGCGTTCTTGGCAATCGGCTAGTTTACCCGGTAGTCCTCCCCCTTCCAAGGCTCCTTTGCGGCGCGTTAAATCACGCGCTTTACGAGCTGCTTCACGAGCGATAGCCGCACCCATACATTTTTCACAAATTGCACGAGCTGTTTTAGGGTTTTCTTCAAAGAAAGTAGCCAACGTATCCGTCGTTACAGAACGGACAATCCCTTCCACTTCCGAGTTACCGAGTTTGGTTTTGGTCTGTCCTTCAAATTGCGGATGCGGAATTTTAACCGATAATACAACGGCTAAACCTTCTTTAATATCGTCGCCGGAAACAGTAATGTCTTTGTGTTGTTTGCCTAAATTATTATTCTTGATATATTCGTTAATTAGACGGGTAAGCGAACTGCGGAAACCCGTCAAGTGCGTACCGCCTTCAATCGTGTGAATGTTATTGACGAAGGAAAAAATATTTTCGGAATATCCTTCGTTATATTGAATTGCAAACGAAATATAATTATCGCCAACTTCTTTCGTTAAATAAATTGGTTCGGGGTTGATGACGGTTTTATTCGTGTTTAAGTATTTCACAAATTGGGAAATTCCCCCCTCATACAGAAAGGTAACCGTTTGATTTTCTTCTTTGCGTTCATCCGTGTAAATAATTTTTACACCGGCGTTTAAGAAAGCTAATTCACGCAAGCGATTGCCGATTGTTTCATATGAGAAAGAAAGATTTCCAAAAATTTCCGGATCTGCGGTAAAAGTAACTTTTGTACCGTGCTCTTTTGTATCACCGATAATTTGTACTTTATCTTCAGGCTTACCGCGATGATACCGTTGAAAATGGACATGTCCGTCACGGCGAACTTCTACATCCATCGTTTCGGAAAGTGCGTTTACACACGATACACCTACCCCGTGTAAACCACCGGAAACTTTATACGCTCCACTATCAAACTTACCACCTGCGTGTAAAACCGTCATAACTACTTCTAACGCAGATTTGTTACGAAGTTTAGCGTCTTTGGCATTTTTCATCAAATCTACCGGAATACCGCGCCCATCATCCTGAATAGAGCATGTCATATCCCCTTTAATTGTTACGGTAATAGTGGTAGCACCGCCGGCTAAAATTTCGTCTACCGAGTTATCAACCACTTCGTACACTAAATGGTGCAAACCGGGAAGCCCCGTAGAGCCAATGTACATCGCCGGTCGTTTACGCACCGCCTCTAAACCTTCTAAAACAGTAATTTTAGAGGAATCATATTCCTTCTCTTTTTGTTCTTCTGTCATGAACTACTCCTTGTAAAAATAACAAAATTTATTCAATTTCAATTTTTTTAATCCAGGGCGTACTAAAATGTTTATTTAATTCCTGAATTAAATGTTGCTTCTTGGCTATTAATTCTGTACGTGCTACTGCTAATTTTACTTGCACATGCAAGGTATCATTTTGAACTGCTTTTAATACCCAAAATTTTCCCCTTATTCCAACTAATTGTGTCCACACATGGTCCAAAATCAGCAAGCGGTTTAAGCGCGTATTTAAACGATTAAAACGGCTTTGTAAATCTGCGCTGCTATGCCATATTTTTCGGGGATTTTGACCAAATTTCATTACGCACGCACCGGCATAATCACATACTTAAATGTAGTGTCTCCCACAGGTTCTACTAACACAGGTTGTGAAGAATTAATAAACGAAAAAGACACTTTTTCCGACGTAATATTTTTAAGTACATCAATAATATATTGTGGATTAAAAGCCGCTTCAAATATTTCTTGATTATATTCCACCGGAATTTCATCCGTAAATTCCATATTTTGTGAATTAGAAGAAACTGTCAAGGTATTATCTTCTAACTTATATTTCACCACACTTCCAAATTCCCCTGAACATAAGGCAGACCGACGGGTAGAGGCTAATAACTCTTTGGAAAAAACTTCAAAACTAATATTTTTTTTAGTCGGAATTACTTGATGATAGTTTGGAAAATTTCCCTCAATTAAACGGGAAATAAAAGTGGTTTCATTCATTACAAAACTAACTTGATTAGAGGATACACTTACTTGGATTGTGCTATCTTTTGTTGGTTTGGCTATTGTAATAAAACGACATACCTCATTTAAAATTTTAGTCGGAATAATAATTTTAAACTCTTTAGAACCGGCTAAGGGTTCATGAGAAGCAATAGCTAAACGTCCACCGTCAGTAGCTACAATTTCAAATTTATCCGACGTATTATTCCATAAAAGACCGTTTAAAATATACCGCGTTTCCTGAGTAGAAGCAGAAAAAGCCGTTTTTTCTATCATACTTTGTAAATCGAGCGGATTTAATTTTATACTGTTTTCATGCTCCACTTCCGGAATCGCCGGGTATTCACTTTTAGGAGTACCAATAACCCAAAATTTACTTTTTCCCGATTTAATATGAAATTTATTATTTTCATCCGAATAAAGATTAATTTCTTTATCGTCGGGTAAGTTTTTAATAATATCAGCAAATTCTTTTAAAGGAATCGTAATACTACCTGTCTCTTCTATTTCAGCATTTACATAATGCACGGTGGCCATTTCCATATCTGTACGGACCAGTTTTAACTTACCCTTATACGTTTCTAATAAAAAGTTATGCAGAATGGGTAATGTAGTACGGGATGAAACCCCTGCAGATATAATTTGAATTCCTTCCAACAGAGTTGACTTAGTAATATTTATTTTCATATTTATAATTCCTGTAATATGTCCTGTTTATAGTGTGGATTTTGTTAATTTGGCTATACAAATTTTTTTTACTTACTGTTTATAACCCTGTCTTTTTATACACATTATAAACCGGACTAAAAATAATCCATCAAATAAACTTTTTATCCACGTGTTATTTACGGTTTATCCACAGCTTTTACTTCCGCTATAATTTGATTAATTTCAGCGGTAAAAAACGGATCTGTTTCAATTTTTTCTTTCACTACATCACGTGCATGAACAACCGTGCTATGGTCACGGTTAAATTCCCGGCCGATTTCCGGTAAAGATAAATCGGTTAATTCTGTGGTTAAAAACATGGCAATTTGCCGCGGCCAAGCGACAGATTGTGTTTTTCGTTTAGAATTAAAATCTTCCATTTTAATATTAAAGTGTTTTCCTACTATTTTTTTAATTACGTTTACATTAACGGATTTATCTTGTGTACTAACCAAAATATCTGAAAGTAATTCTTTAGCAATCGAAATAGTAGGTACTACACTATGCATGCTACAGTAAGCAACTAAGCGAAATAAAGAGCCTTCTAATTCACGTACATTAGTTTGGATTCCTTCAGCAATAAAAGCAAGTACATCATCGCCAATATCAAAATTAATAGAATCACGTTTTTGGCGTAAAATAGCAATACGTGTTTCTAAATTTGGCCGCTTTACTTCCGTGATAATTCCGGATAATAAACGTGATGAAAGGCGTTCATCCCATTCTAGTTGTTGTGGTGTTCTGTCGGAAGATAAAACAATTTGTTTTCGGCTTTCAAATAAAGCATTAAACGTATTAAAAAATTCTAATGTACACGCTTCTTTTCCGGATACAAACTGAATATCATCCATTAAGAAACAATCCAGAGTTCTGTATTTTTTTCGGAAACTTTCTGCTTCTTTATTTTGCAGTGCTTCAATATATTCACTCACAAATTCTTCACCGGACATATAGAGTACTTTTGTTTCGGGATGTTCTTTGAGAATTTGGTTACCGATTGCGTGTAATAAATGTGTTTTTCCTAGACCTGGAGAGGAATAAATTACCAGCGGATTATTTTCCCGCGCACCTAATTTATGGACCACAGCTTCAGCCGCTTTATAAGCAAAACGGTTAGAAGGAGATTCAATAAAATTATCAAATGTATAAGACGTATTTAAGCGGGAAGAAAAAGGATTTTTTGGAATAATAACTTCAGGTCTTGGAACAGGTGTAACAGAAGGAGTTTGTGGTTGAATTTCATAAATAATAGTAATATTAACTCCAAGATGTTTTAAAAAAGCATCCATAATGATTCGTTCATAACGGTCCCGAATAGTTTGTGCCCAAAATTGGTTAGGTAGGGAAAGGGTAAGCGTTGTATTCTCATACAAAAAATGAGTGGGACGAAGCCACATGTCATACGTGTCCTTTCCGATAATAGTTTCAATATCTTTAAAAACGGGAATTAATTCGGGGTATGTTGCTAAGTTATCCACAATTAGTCCACCTATTAAGGGTTTATTAAATGATACCACTTATGGGAAGGGTTGGTCAACTATAAAAAATTAAAAATAGCGTTTAAATGGTTAAAAACGCTTAAATTTGGTTGTTTTGTAAAAATTGGCTAGTTTGGTATTAAATAACATACAAAATGGTTTAAAATTGATTTTTACGTAAAATATGCTTTTTTTAAGATATAGTTATTTTTTTAGCAGAATAAAAAAGGCGGTAAATCCTAAAAATTTTATATACTCTTTTCATATAAGATAAGGAGGTTTATTGTGTCTGAAAAAATTCAAATGAACGGTTTACCGGTTTCTTTGGCCGGAAATACAATTCAAATTGGACAAAAGGCTCCTGATTTTAAATTAATTGGCAATTCACTGGAATTAATTCAAAAACAAGATTTCGACGGGAGAATAGTCGTAATTTCGTGTGTTCCTTCTATAGATACACCGGTGTGTGATGTACAAACACGCCGTTTTAATGTGTTAGCTAGCAAATTATCGGATAACGTACGCGTACTAACCGTTAGTAAGGATTTACCATTTGCTCAAGCACGTTGGTGTGCTGCAAATGGCATCAAAAACGTGATTACGGCTTCGGACTACCGGGATTTCGGTTTTGCAAGAGATTACGGCGTTTTATTAGAGGATTTGGGATTACTAACCCGTGCTTTATTCATTATTGATGCCCAAGGAATAGTTCGTTATATTCAATTTGTGAAGGAAGTGTCGCACGAACCAGATTACGACGAAGTGCTTATAGAAATTCAAAAGTTAATATAGGGGGAATAAAATATGACTAACTTAAACGAAATTTACACGTGTCCGGTATGTGGTAACCGGATAGAAGTAGTGCATACTGGAGCCGGCCAATTGGTTTGTTGCGCTCAGCCCATGAAATTGGAAAAAGCAGGAACTTCCGATGGAGCAGCGGAAAAACATGTTCCGGTAATAGAAAAAGTGGACGGGGGTTATTTGGTGAAAATCGGCAGTGTGGAACATCCGTCTACCGAGGCGCATTATATTGAGTGGATTGAACTTACTTGTGCTTGTGGAAAAGTTCAACGTAAGTATTTAAAACCAGGGGAAAAACCAGAAGCATTTTTTGCAACAACCGCCGAAAAAGTGACAGCGCGAGAATATTGTAATTTGCACGGGTTGTGGCAAGCAGAAAATTAATTTTTTAATCACAGGGGAGATTGTATCATGCAGGCAGTAAAAATTTCAAACCATGTTTATTGGGTCGGTGCGATTGATTGGAATATTCGCGATTTTCACGGTTATTCCACCAAACGCGGCACGACGTACAATGCCTATTTAGTTATGGGTGAAAAACCCACTCTTATTGATACCGTTAAAAAAGAGTTTTACGGCGAAATGATGGAACGAATTGCCAGTGTAATAGACCCTAAAAAAATTGAAATTATTATTTCCAACCATTCCGAATTAGATCATGCCGGTGCACTACCGCAGACAGTGGCAGCTGTGGAGCCTAAAGAGGTGTATGTGTCGGCGATGGGACTAAAAGATTTAACCGGTCATTTTCATAAAAATTTGAACTTTAAAATAGTAAAAACCGGGGATAAAATCGACGTGGGCGGAGATACGATTTCCTTTATAGAAGCGAGAATGCTCCATTGGCCGGACAGCATGTTTTCTTATTTAGAAAAAGAAAATATTTTGTTTAGTAACGACGTATTTGGGATGCATTATGCTACCAGCAAACTCTTTGATGATGAGAACGACGAGCGTATATGGTTAACGGAGGCGGAAAAATATTACGCTAATATTGTCCTTCCCTATAGTGATATTGTATTGCGCTTGTTAGAACAAGTCAAAAAAATGGAGTTATCTCCGAAGATGATAGCCCCGGATCACGGATTTATTTGGCGTAAAGACCCAACAAGAATTGTGCAATTATATACCCAGTGGGCCACGCAAGCTCCGACGAATAAAGCTGTAATTGTCTATGATACGATGTGGGGAAGCACGGAGCAAATGGCGCGGCAAATTGCCGACGGACTACGTACCGGTGGTACAGAAGTAAAAATGCTTTCCATGCATGCCAATGACCGAAGTAAAGTGGCACTTGAACTATTAAATGCATCTGCATTACTTTTAGGTTCTCCCGTCTTAAACAGCCAAATTTTTCCGGCGATGGCGGATGTGATTTGTTATCTAAAAGGTTTGCGTAAAAAAGGGCTAATCGGTGCGGCGTTTGGTTCGTACGGTTGGAACGGTGCCCCGGTGGATAGTTTAACTAAAACATTGGAAGAAATGGGTGTGGAAATCGTGGCCCCGGCGGTAAAATCTCCATTTGTTCCCGACGAAGCTATCAAAAAAACATGCTTTGAACTGGGCCAACAGGTTAGTCAAAAATTAACGGAAAAAATAAAATGACACCGGAAGAAATTAATAAAGGGCTTTCTTATATCACTTACGGTTTGTATATTGTTACAACCGCCTACGACGGACAAAAAAACGGAATGATTGTAAATACCGTTTTTCAGGTAACCGCTCAGCCGGCGCGAGTGGCTATTTCCGTCAATAAACAGTGTTTGACTCATGAATTAATTTCTAAAAGCGGAGTCTTTGCTGCGATGCCGTTAGACGAAAGCGCGACTCTTCCGTTTATTGGGACCTTCGGATTTCGTACAGGCCGCACCTTTGATAAGTTTGCAAAAATTCCATATGAGATAGGATTTCTAGGTTGTCCTATCGTCAAAGAACATACACTTTCGTATTTAGAAGTAGAAGTTCAACAGACGATCGACGTAGGAACACATACCCTTTTTATAGGGGAAGTGAAAGATGTGGGTGTATTAAATGCCGATGCCAAAGCAATGACCTATGATTATTATCATCATGTCATTAAAGGTAAAACTCCGGCCAGAGCTACACACATTTCTTAAAATATTTGTAAAAGGAGAAAACAACTATGGTAAAATATGTTTGTGAAATTTGCGGATACGTATATGACCCTTCAGTAGGTGACCCGGATAATGGCGTTGCGGCCGGTACAGCGTGGGCAGATGTAAAAGAGGACTGGGTATGCCCGGTTTGCGGGGTAGGAAAGGACCAGTTCAAGGCCGAAAATTAAATTTTGGGGCCTTTTTAAAAAAAATGCTTAAATTTTAAGTATTTTTTTATAATTTTGCCACGGGTCGTGTTACGGCCCGTTTTTTTAGATGAAAAATACGTGATTTTTAGTAGAAGTATATAATATAATAAGAGAATGAAAATCCTTTACCTCATTACTTCCACAGAACTGGGGGGCGCGGAAAAAGCCTTGGAATCCCTAGTTTTACAAATGTCTCAGCAAAATACAGTTCGTGTTTTATGTTTGAGGCCTTTGGGTGAAGTAGCAAAATCTTTACAAGAAAGAGGGGTAGAGGTTGTTTCTCTCAATTTATTACGTAAAACCTGGCCCGGAAAAATCATTAAAAAAATTCAACAAGAGCTGGATTCTTTTCAGCCGGATATCGTGCACGCCATGCTTTATTGGGCGATAGAAGGCGCCAGAATTGCGTGTTCCGGGCGGAAAATTAAATTAATCACTACCCCCCACTTTGATTTTTCTAAACGCCCTTTTTATCAAAAAGCGATCGATTTTTTATTGAAAGGACGAGATAATTTAACAGTGGCGGAATCCTTTTCCACGGCTGAATATTTGGTAAAACATCAAAAATATATAAAAGATAAGGTGTATTTTTTGCCAAACGGAGCGGATTCTTCTCTTTATTTTAAAGATTTTTCTCTTCGTATTTCCATGAGAGAAAAGCATCATTTTGCGCAAGATTCCGTTATTTTTATACAAGTTTCTCGTTTAGAACCTGTTAAAAATCCCATACTTTCCTTACAATCCTTTCGTAATATTTTACGCACCTGTCCAAAAGCCCGTTTAGTCTATGTGGGAGATGGAAGCGAACGCGCAAAATTAGAAAATTTTATAAGGGAGAGCCAACTGGAAAAACAGGTGCTCTTGGCAGGGCAACAACAAAATATAAATGAATGGCTGAATATGGCGGATGTTTTTGTTCTCCCCTCCCAGGAAGAAAGTTTGCCATTATCTTTATTGGAGGCAATGCAGGTGGGATTACCTTGTGTGGTAAGCAAAGTGGGAGATATGCCTTTAAGGGTAAAACATGGAGAAAATGGGTTTGTTTTCCCCCCCGGTGATATTACCCTTCTCAGCTGTTTTTTAACAGAACTTGCTACCAATGCGGAATTGCGCAAAAGACAAGGAGAATCTTCGTTAGAGAAAAGCCGTTCTCAACAGGATGTTTTTCCACAATATCAACAACTTTATAAACAAATTTTATCTACATGAGTTTTCACGTGAAAACTATCACAACGGCAGAAAAAGGAGCGTAGTTTTCACGTGAAAACTTTATAAAAGGAGTAAATATGGAACAGCGGTTATTTATTATTGCTTGTTTGATGTATGTTTTTACGCTTATTACGCGGTGTCTCGATAAAAAAGGATTTTTAACTAATATTAAAAATTTCTCATCCTGGCATACGCTTTATTTAATTTGTATTTTAAATAGTGCCTGGTACTTGTATCTTTTTGTTTCAGGGGGAGGTGCCGGCGAGCCTTTTCCAATAAAAAAGATGCTACTGGGATCAGCACTTATTTTGGCTTACAGTATCTATCGATTTTTTAGTGTACAAAAAGCAGATAGTTCAAAGCAGAACTCGCTAAAAAAATCAGCGTTAGATTGGTGTAATACTGTTTATTTTGCCGGATTTGTAGCTTCATTTGTTATGTTTTTCTTCCTTCAGGCTTTCAAAATCCCCTCCGCCTCCATGCGGGATACTTTTTTAGAAGGGGATCATTTGTTTGTAAATAAGGCCGTGTATGGATTCCGCATTCCGTTCACGAAACACTTTGTGGGGAGTTTTAAAGATATTAAACCGGAAGATATTATTATTTTTCAATTCCCTGCTAAAGATCGTTCCCAGGAAAACTGCGGTGGAAGCCAATATGGGCGCGACTTTGTAAAAAGAGTCATCGCTTTACCCGGAGATACGGTTGAGGTAAGAGATTCCCGGGCATATGTTAACGGGCAACCTTTACCGCAGCGAGATTATGAAAAATACGACGACGTTGAACGGGTCCAT
Organism: uncultured Elusimicrobium sp.; assembly: GCA_947305555.1. Lineage (GTDB taxonomy): Bacteria > Elusimicrobiota > Elusimicrobia > Elusimicrobiales > Elusimicrobiaceae > Avelusimicrobium. The sequence continues at coordinate 4,117 of CAMZDW010000011.1, read as the reverse complement.
TATCAAGAGGAACTCCCTAGTGAAGTTTATCAAGCGCTATGGGAAAATCATCAGTTAGACTCATACTATGGAATGTTTTTACGTGATCAATTTGGACCAGTGATAGTTCCCCCCAACACGTATTTTGCAATGGGGGATAATAGGGATAATTCCTGTGATTCTCGCTTCTGGGGGCCCGTCCCGCGTGAGAATATTAAAGGAGAGGCCTGGTTTATTCATTGGCCGCCGAAACGAATACGTTTTGTAGATTAGTTTTCACGTGAAAACAATTGCTTTTTACTGCAAATTAATGTTTAATATAAGTATATTCTTGTTGGAGGGTTTATGGCAGAAATTGTAGTAGTAGCAAACCAAAAAGGCGGCGTTGGTAAAACGACGACTTCTATCAATCTATCGTACGCGCTTGCTTGTCTGAACCAGCAAGTTCTTTTGGTCGATTTTGACCCGCAAGGAAATGCCGGTTCCGGCTTGGGAGTAACCGTGGAAGATGGAGATAAATCCATTTATCATTTACTTACCAAAACAGCTTCATTTAACCAGGTAGTTCGTCAATCTTCTAACGAAATGTTAGATGTGTTACCCGCTTGTAAAAATTTGGCCGGGGCAGAGGTGGAACTCGTCAATGTCCGTGGCCGTGAGAATATGCTCAAAGATGCCCTAGCTCCATATCGTTCTATGTATGATTACATCATTATTGATTGCCCACCCTCTTTAGGTTTGCTTACGCTAAATGCCATGATGGCCGCAGATAGTGTAATCACTCCCGTGCAATGCGAATATTACGCGATGGAAGGATTGGCCCACTTTATGAGTACCGTGGCTAAAATTAAACAGTTTTTACACCCCAAGTTAAAAATGGATGGGGGGGTTTTAACAATGTATGACTCTCGTATCAATCTTTCCAAACAAGTATTTAGTGAGGTCAGCCGATTTTTTGGAGAACAAGTCTATAAAACGCCTATTCCACGCAATATTCGGTTAGCAGAAGCTCCTAGCTTTGGCCAAGCCATTTTTGATTATGACCCGGCTTGCCGCGGAGCAAATGCATATATTCAATTGGCTATTGAATTTTTAGTACGCCGAGGGGCTGATGCAAAAATGTATCAAGATTTTAAAATGACCGGCGGTACGCCCATCAATTACGATTTCGGAGGATAACCATGACCAGACAAGCGTTAGGCAAAGGATTGGATGCCTTAATTAAACAAACTCAAGAAATTTCCCAAATGACGACGGAGGAAGCAGTACAAACAGCTCCGCAAACGGGTGTTTCCGTTCATAAAATTGAAATTAGTAAAATTGTTCCCAACCGTTTTCAACCTCGTCGTGTCTTCGACGAAGAAAAATTGCAAGAGCTTGCCCAATCCATCAAAGAACATGGGTTAACGCAACCGATCGTGGTTGTGTATGACGCCGGGTTGGATAAATATGAAATTGTCGTCGGGGAACGCCGTTTCCGTGCTACACAATTGGCCGGACTTACAGAAATTGATGCGATTGTTCATAAACACTTAGGCGACCAGGAAATGTGCGCGCTTGCTTTGATTGAAAACATTCAACGGGAAGATTTAAACCCGATAGAAACGGCACTAGGCTACCGTAATTTAATGAGTAAATTTGCTATTACCCAAAGCAATTTGGCGAGTTACTGCGGTAAATCCAAAGCAGCGGTATCCAATGCATTACGTTTGTTGGAGCTAGAGCCGGAAATTCAAGAAGCGTTGCAAAACGGAACGATTACCGAAGGGCACGGACGCGCTTTATTGATGGTAACCAATCCCACCCAACGCGGTATTCTGTTCAAAAAGATGGCCGCAAGTAAAATGTCGGTCCGTCAAGCCGAAAATGCAGCGCGCGCTTTGTTATTCCCGGATAAAAAAGCCAATAAAGGCGCAAAACCGGCCGAAGTAGCGAGTTTTGAGAGCGAGTTGCAATCTGCCCTAGGGACAAAAGTAGAAGTAAAATATGGGCGGAATATGAAGAAAGGCACGTTGGTGATTCACTACCATTCGTTAGATGAGTTAGATAATATTGCCAGCCGCTTAAAAAATAAAATGTTGTAACAACTATTCTTACGTTTAGCGATATAAAAAAACGCGGACCTTAGAAGTCCGCGTTTTAGTTTGTATTATTTCCCTTCGTAAAATTCGCGGATGGCGTCACACACCCGGTTTACTTGCTCCTCGGTGATTTCCGGGAACATCGGAATAGAAAGCACTTCTTTGGCTGCTTTTTCCGCTTGCGGATAATCTTTGGCCTTAAAGCCCAGGTGTTTATACGCCGGTTGCTTGTAGAGCGGAACCGGATAATAAACGGCAGAACCAATTCCTTTTTCCTTCAAATACGCTTGTAATTCGTCGCGGTGTTCGCAGCGAATGGTGTAAACGTAGTAGGATTGGGCATATCCAGCAGGAGGGGTGGGGGGTAAAACTACCGGCACACCGGCTAATCCTTCCGCGTACCAAGCAGCCGCTTTTCGGCGTTTTTCGGTCCACTCTTCCAAATGCGGCAGCTTAACGCGCAAAATGGCGGCTTGGATTTCATCCATGCGCAACGTGGAGCCTTCCAAATCGTATTCGTATGCTTTTCCTAAGGCACGCCCACTGTGGCGTAACGATCGACACCGAGCGGCGATTTCATCGTCGTTAGTAGTAATACAGCCGGCATCTCCGCACGCACCTAAATTTTTACTGGGATAAAAACTAAAACACCCTGCATCCCCGATTCCACCTACCATGACTCCATCCGCCATAGCCAGGTGCGCTTGGGCACAGTCTTCAATGACTTTTAGGCCGTGCTCATTAGCTATGTGCATAAGAGCATCCATATTGGCCGGATAACCGTACAGATGGACGGGTAAAATAGCTTTTGTATTTTTTGTAATTTTCCGTTCTACATCTTCGGCGTCCAGGTTATATGTAACAGGATCAATATCTGCAAATACAAATTTAGCTCCCGTTAAAGAAACGGAGGACGTCGTCGCAATAAAAGTAAAAGGCGTAGTGATAACTTCATCTCCTTCTCCAATTCCAGCCGCTTTTAGCGCGATTTGAATAGCACTTGCCCCGGAGGAACAAGAAATACAATGTTTTACGCCAATGGTTTTTGCAAATTCTTCTTCAAATTGCTCGGTTTGCGGGCCGAGTAGCCAATGCATAGAATTTAATGCTTCAGTTGCGGCAGCGTTAATTTCTTTTTTTAGCGAATCATGTTGTTCTTTAAGATTAAATAGAGGGATTGGTTTTAATTCAGCGGTCATAGATTATGATATTCTCCTAATTATTTATACAGACTGTATACTTCGGGCATTTCCAGTAAATCTTTGGTAATATTCTGAAATTCCGGCCCGGTAAATGTGGCAGTAATGCACACATGAAAACGATTGTCTTGTTTGGTTACTTCTTGTTTTAAGACGGCAACTTTTTGTTTTTTCAACATTTCAGAAATCTTTTCAATGGTTTTCCAATTCGGTTCACAAACCAGATAAAGAGTGTCGTAATGTTTTAGATACTCTACCAACTTAATAGTTCGGCGCGCCCCAAGTTGGAAAACTAAAATGGCGGTAGCCGTCATCATAGCCAACATATATTGCCCGTAACCGATAGTCATTCCGATTGCAGCTACCAACCATACACCAGCTGCTGTAGTAAGCCCGGAAATTTTATTTCCATCACGCAGAATGGAGCCTGCTCCGATAAAGCCTACACCTGTTACTACCTGGGCCGCGATACGGCCGGGATCTCCTCCCGCTTGGCCCATATATTCGGACAAAATAGTAAACAACATGGCTCCTACGCAGATTAAGCAATTGGTTGCATATCCGGCGGGTTTATCGTGGTATTGGCGCTCCATGCCAAGTGCGCCACCCAGTATAATAGCCAATAGAATTTTGATTAAGATTTCTTCCATAGTTCTATGATACAATACGTAGGACGAAAAAGCAAACTGTTGTTGGGAAAGAAACTTTATGAATAAAAAAGCCACCGATTTTTAAAACCAGTGGCTTTTTATCTGGCAAGCAAAAATTAGAAACGGCATCCTAACTTTAACATAATGTTGTAATGATGGTAGCGTTTTCTGCCGAAAGCTTGTTTAAATTCATCGGCGGCATCAATCA